>JBOGGU010000104.1:0-56471 GCA_050744085.1 Acidimicrobiales bacterium | reverse complement strand
TGGGAACGGACCACCTCTGCGTCCGGGTGCTCATCAAAACCCGCTTCGAGTCCCACCGCCAGGGCGGCAACCTGGGCATTCATCGCGCTGATCACCGCCACGCTGGCGGACACCGATGCACCCATGGCGGTGGCCACTGGGGCCGAAGCGGCCAGCTGGGGGGAGCGCAGTGCGGCTTGGATCTCGGCTGCTCGGGCCTCGATGCGACGCTGGCGGCCGCCACGGCGTAGGGCCGAGGCGATCTTGGAGACAGACAGCCCCGCACCGAGGGATGGAGTGGGTGCCACCCGGAGCACCTCGATGGCATCTCCGCTGGCCAGCTCGTCGAATGCGACCAGCGCAGCGGGGTAGAACTCGCGCAGGGTGGAGCGCAACGCATTGGCCTGGCGGCCCCTCGACCAGATCATGGACTGGTGCGCCCGGGCCAGGACCTTGATGGCTTCGACGCTTTCGGAGTCCCCCGCCACGCTTCGGTGGTTGTGACGGTCGGTGCGCACCATGTCGGCCAACACCTTGGCGTCTCCGGGGTCGGACTTGGCTCCCGAGGTGGAGTGGCGGTCGCGGTATCTGGAGGTGGACATCGGGTTCACCGCGAAGACCTCATAGCCGGCTGCCACCAGGGCGGCCACGAACAGGCCCCGGTCGGTCTCGATCCCGATGACCACATCGGCGGGCTCGGAGGCATGCGCTCCGACCAGGTCGTGGAACCGGGCGATCCCCGCCACCCCCTCGGGGAGACGGCCACCTGCCAGGCGCTTGCCATCCTCGTCCTGCACGTGCACGTCGTGGTGGGCCTCAGCCCAGTCAACCCCTACGAAGATCATCTGCTCCCTCTCGCTCTGGCGGCACCTTCAACACGAGCCTGGAGGGCCCCAGCGGCGAACTAATGGATCAGTGCTCGAGGCACGACATCCCACCAGCCATCAAGGAGACCTCACCGACCAACTGGGGCACGATCTAGTCCTAGGGCTGAACGCCCTGCGCTGCAAAGTGCTCACCAGCTGGCGGCTCGGTGACCAGCCTCCCTCATTTGGCTCACGAGGTTGATCGGTCCCCATTAGAGCTGCGCCGCGGAAGAGCCACGTGTGTCGCCCAAGGCATCAATCCTCTTCAGAGCGCCAAGACTCGATAAGCGACACACATGGCTTTTCCGCTCAGCAGCATTCAGGTCGGTGAGGCCTTCATCAGGCCGCGCTCCCAGGCCCAGGCGGCGATCTCGACCCGGTTTCGCACCCCGAGCTTTGCCTGCACGCTGCCCAAATGCGTCTTGACTGTGCTGAGGGAGACGAACAGCTCGGCGCCAATCTCTTGGTTGGTGCGTCCCCTGGCGACAGCCCGCACCACGTCCAGCTCGCGCCCGGACAGCGCCGGTAGCGGCGCTCGCGTGGGGCCCACAGGGCTGGCCAGCTTTCGTAGAAGCCTCACCGTGACGGATGGGGAGACCAGCGCGTCCCCGACGGCAGCGGCGCGCACCGCTTCCACGAGGAGTGACGGCCCCGCGTCCTTCAGCAGGAACCCGATGGCCCCGGCTCGCAGTGCGCCGTAGACGTACTCGTCGAGGTCGAAGGTGGTCACGATCACCACCCTCAGCGGGTCGGGCACACCCGGGCCGGCCAGGGCCCGGGTGACCTCGAGCCCGTCGCGCCGAGGCATGCGAATGTCGACCAGGCTCACGTCGGGTCGCAGCCTTCGGGCCAGCTCGATGGCCTGGACTCCGTCACTTGCCTCACCGACAACAGTGATGTCCGGTTGGTCGTCCAAGATGAGCCGCAGCCCGCTCCTCACCAGTGCCTGATCGTCGGCCAGCAACACGCCGATGCTCATGCCCGATCCCACCCTGGCAGCGGGAGGGTGGCCTGCACCTGCCAGCCACCGGTCGAGCCCCGCCCGGCGTCGAGGCGCCCTCCGAGGGCTTCGACCCGCTCCCGCATTCCGACCAACCCATAGCCAGCGCCCATGACAGAGCCGGTGCCCAATCCATAGACAGCGCCCGCGCCCATCACAGAGCCGGTGCCCACGACAGCGTGACGAGGACCAGCGGTTGCTCCGTCGTCGGTCACCTCCACCACCACCGTGTGGTCCCGGACTGCCACCCGGACCCCCACCTGGTGGGCGCCGTGAGCGTGGCGGGACACGTTGGTCAGGCTCTCCTGCACCACCCGGTAGACGGTGGTTGCCACCTCCGGTGGCCAGGCCGGCGAGGGCACGCCGTCAGCCAGCTCCAGCTCGACCACCGGCCCATGAGGGGCGAAGCCCTCGATAAGCGCACGCAGCTCGCCTGCTCCAGGGCTGGTCGATGCAGCGTCGCCAGGGTCGCGCAGCAGTCCCACCAGCCGGCGCATGGCGCTGAGCGCCTCGCCACCCGCGACCTCAACGGCAGCCAGCGTCGAGGCGACGATCTCGGGGCGACGGTCGGCGACGAGCCTGGCGGCTTGCGACTGGACCACGATCCCGGTGACATGGTGGGCCACGACGTCGTGCAGCTCCCGGGCGAGCTGGAGGCGCTCCTCTTGGCGGACAGCCTCCAGGGCGCTCAGGCGCCGGTCGTCGCGCCAGCGCAGCCAGAGGCCCACGGCCAGCGCGACCCACCAGGCGAAGAGGCTGGCGAGGGCCTCTCCCGATCTGGCAGTCCCATGCACCTCGACCAACGGGGCGGCGACGATCACCGCCGAGCCAGCGAGGCCTACCACGACAGCCGGCCACCCGGACAGCCCACGCATGGCGGTGGCGCCGAGGACTAACAGGGCGATCACCACAGCGGCGGGATGCCCGGCATCCAGGGGGGTCACACCGCTCAGGAGGATGGTCAGGCCATCGGCGGCGATGCCGCCGATGGCAGCTCGCAGGGGTCCCATGCCCCACAGCAGTGCCGCCCCCGAGACCACCACCCCGGCAGCCAGGGTGAAACCCCAGTCGCCACCTGCCACGGCGACCCGGTGGACATCCGCAGCCAGGACCCCAGCCAGCACCAGCCCGACAGCGACGGTCCACGCCTGCCCAGAGAGACCGGCGAGCCGGTCCAGCATCGACACGCCAGACAGGCTACGCACCCTTGCGCTGGGCCAGATCGGCCGAATGGCCGATATTCATGCAGCCAAGACTGACCATCCGGCCGATGTGGTGGGAGCCGGCCCTCGTCACACTGTACCCATGACCCCTGCTGGAGGATTGGACGGCATTGTGATCGACCACTCATGGGTGGGCGATCAGTCGCCCGGGCGCCACGAGGGAAGGCCCGGGCGGCGGCGCGGGCGCTCGGTTGCTGGTGCCTCCTTGTGGTTGCACGAGGTACGGCGCTGCGGACCAGCGGCGCTGGCACTTCCCATTCTCGCTGCCACCGGGATCGTCGTGGCCTCCGTGGCCCTGCGCGCCACTCACGTCGCCTCTAACGTCGCCTCGACCCAAGCGGCCAGCCTCACGATGATGCGCCTGGTCTCGGACCTGTTCCCCGTCACCGCCGGGCTGGCCACAGCTGCGGTGGTAGGGCGCGAGTGCCTGATGGAGCTCCAGCTCTCGGCGCCTACGTCCTATGCCACCACGCTCCGGCGGCGCCTCTGCGTCGTGGGGGTAGTCGTCCTCCTCGGCGCCGTGGTGTGCGTAGCGGTGCTCGGTGTCGATCACCAGTGGCAGCGCACTCCCCACGGCCCGCTCGCCTTGCTCATGCCCGGGGGCCCTGCGGTGCTGCTGATCGGCGCCGGCACCTGGGCCGGCGTTGTCCTCCGCTCGACTGCTGGAGGCTCGACCATGGTGGTGGGGGTGTGGCTTGCCCAGATCCTGATCCTCGACCACTACCTCGGAGGCTGGCAGGTCAACCGTCCCCTGGTGGTCGTGGCCGGCCTGGCGCTGCTGGGGCTTGCCTGGAGGCGTCTGTCCGACACCGAGGCGATGCTGTCGGGAGGTGGGGAGTGATGCCCCGGATCGGACCGGCGCTTTGGGGCAGCCTGCGCTACGAGCTGTTGATGGCCGCCCGGCGCAAGGTGCTCTGGTTGACGGTCGTGCCGCTCGCCCTGGTCTCGCTGATCGTCGGCGCCACCTCGCCTGCTGTGGCAGGCCTGCACGCTCCGGCTGGTGAGGTGGGTGAGTGGCTCGTGTTCGTAAACGAGCTCACCACCTTGGGGCTGGTGGTGGCGTTGGCCGACCGGTTCGCCCGTACCAGGCGTCGGGGCCTGGTCGACCTCCTCGATGCCACCCCAGCCGGACCCAGGCTGCGGATGGTGGGGACCCTCGTCGGGGGACTCACTGCCGCCCTGGGCCCGGTAGCCGTGGGGGCTCTGTGCGTGGGTGGGTACGTGGCCCTCCAACACCGCGATCCATTCGCCCTGGCGTGGGCAGCCGGCGGGTTCCTCGTCGTAGTCCTGCCTGCTGCGCTGTTGATGGCCACCTTGGCTGCCACCCTGGGGCTGCTCGTCCCGGTACCGGTCGTGCGGGTGCTGCTCCTGGTGGGCTGGTTCTGGGCCACCCTGTTCGACAGCCGGATCCTCCCGCTCCCGTCGATCACGGGGACAGTGCTCTCTCCTCTCGGTGACTACGCCGCCCACGGTTGGCTCCACGCGCCTGCCCTCTGGGCTGGCCACGGGGGCATCGGAGCGCTCAGCCCGGCTGCGAGTGCTTCCACTGCCGCGCTCAACGTCGGGCTGTTGCTGGTCGCAACAGTCCTCATCTTCCTCGTTGCCAGTGCCGTCGGTGCCGCTCGTTCCTGAATGATTGGAGAAAGCAATGCAGATCACCATCACCAAGCTGACCAAGACCTACAAAGGCGGCGTCCGCGCGATCGACGGTGTCGACCTCTCGCTCGGCCCAGGGATGACCGGGCTGCTCGGGGCCAACGGGGCTGGCAAGACCACCCTCATGCGCATGCTGACCGGCATCATCCCGCCCACCTCGGGAGCGCTGACGATCGGACGCCACGACCTCGCCACCTCCGTAGGGCGCGCCGGGGTCAAGGCCATCCTCGGCTACCTGCCCCAGGAGTTGGAGCTCTACCCGGACCTGTCCGGCCGGGAGCTCCTCGACTACCTGGCCCTGCTCAAGGGACTGGAGGACAAGTCCGCACGCCACCGACAAGTCGACACGCTCCTCGACCGGGTGTCTCTGACGGGAGCGGCCAGCCGGCGAGTCAAGGGCTACTCGGGCGGCATGAAACGGCGTCTCGGGATCGCCCAGGCGCTACTCGGCAACCCTCCCCTCGTCATCGTCGACGAGCCGACCGCGGGCTTGGACCCCGAGGAGCGCATGCGCTTTCGGGCTCTGCTCGCCAGCCTCGGCGAGGAGCGAACCGTGATCCTGTCGACCCACATCCTCGACGACGTGGCCCAGACCTGTCCTGTGACCGCGGTGCTGGCCCGGGGGCAGCTCGAATACCACGGCGCCACCCACGGCCTGTTGGAGCAGGCCCGGGGCCGCACCTACGTCCTCGCCACCTCCGGGCCGACCCCGGCCGGCGACCACGGCTTGGTCAACGCCCAGGCCACGGCGGCTGGGACCGTGTACCGACTGGTGACCGATGACCCTCCTACTGGGGCGATCCCAGCCGAGCCGACCCTGGAGGACGGCTACGTCGCACTGATGCGCGCTATCCGCCAACCGCTGGGGCAGGCATGAACCTCTGGCCGGCCACAACACCTCTCAACCGGCGGCTGTCCAGGTTCGCCCGCCGGGCCTTGGCCATCCTGGCCGTCGGGACCTCGCTGGTGGCCCTGGCTACCGGTTGTGGGCTCACCAACAGCCACTTCAACTCCACCACGATTCCGCTGGCCCCTCGGAACGGGAACCAGCAGGCCATCAGCCGGGCCAACCTCAACCACCTTTGGCCCTTCACTGTCAACAACGGGACGATCACCTGTCGCCTCGGCCCCCAGGGCGCCGACGCCATCTTTATCGCCCCGGATGGAAAGGCCTACGCGCTCAACAGCCGGGCAAGCCAAGACGGCTACCCGAGCCTCGGCCACCTCCGCAACGGCACCAGCCTCGGCGCCATCCGGAGCCTTGCGCTCGCCCTCTGCGAGCCGAGCCCAGGGTGAGCCCAGATACATCATCCGCCAGCCCGGTCAGCGCGCTGGCGGGCTGATGGTGGGCGAGAGATGCCTGCGTAGTAGCTGGTGGGGTGAACTGCAGTGGTCACAGAGCCGCTCGATCCCAAACAGGGGTGCCTTGGCAGCGATGAAGGCCACTACCTGGGACGTCGACCTTCGTACTCGAGGTTAGGTTCTGGTCGGGCAACCTGAACGCTGGACGTAGGTGAGGTAGCGCCTCTGCCAGGGCACCTCGACGGCACGGGGATGGTAGTGGGCACGGACCCATTTCACAGCGTCTTCTGCGCGCATTCCCTCCAGGACGCAGATCGCGGCCAGCGCGGTCCCGGTACGTCCGACGCCACCGCTG
Source organism: Acidimicrobiales bacterium (assembly GCA_050744085.1). Taxonomy (GTDB): domain Bacteria; phylum Actinomycetota; class Acidimicrobiia; order Acidimicrobiales; family JAJPHD01; genus JAVKSL01. The sequence continues at coordinate 50,090 of JBOGGU010000104.1, read as the reverse complement.
CAGCCGATCTCGACTCGCTCCGTCTCGACCCGCGCATGGGCGTCGCGCAGGACGCGGGTCGCGGAGGCGGGATTCGCGGGAAGACAGAAGTCCTTCCAAGGGATCCACACGCTCTCCCACGCGGGTTGGGAGGGACGCCGGCCGGCCAGCTGCACAGCGAAAGTCGGCGGATTGCCAACCGGATCAGGGACCAGGCGCTGGCCCCGGATCCGACGCCCGGAGGGCAGCTCGATGACCCCGGGGTCGTCAGTCGACCAGAGCTCCTCGGTCATGACCGTGGTTGCTGACCGGCGGGCGCAGTTCCAAGCCCACGTGCCCGCCCTCGGCTCGAACCGTCTTCATCGCCGATGGCGGCCTGGCGGCATAGCGACAGCAATCCGGTCAGGCGCTCCGCAGATACTCTCGGAGCGCTCGTCGGACCACCTCGCCGGCCGTGACGCCTTCGGTTTCGGCTCGCTGCTCGATCGCCTGGCGCAGCTCAGGATCGAAGCGCACTGGCAGCGCCTTGGCTGGTTCGGTTCCCATCGTGGGGCGACCTGCCCGCCGGCGGAGCTTCGAGACGTCCAAACCCGCCTCGGCTTCGTCCGCCATGCGCTCGACGACCTCCTCGGTCAGCTCAACCCCGCTGCGGGACCTGCCGTAGGAGCTCTTCTCAGGCATCGCTGCTTCCCATTTGAGCCACCAGGGACCCGTACCTTGCCTGCATCTTCATGGCATGGATCACCACCTCGCTGCCATCGGCCCGGACGACAACCACGACCTCCAAAAGGCGGGCCACCCGATCAGGCCCCAAGTAGAGCGCCTTGTCTGGGTCGTCATCCTCGTCGCCGACATATAGGGCATGCTCGATCGCGTGGAGGATGTCAGCGTCCTCAAACCGGTCCTCGGCCTGATGTCGGCGAGCGGACGCTGCGAACTCCACACGAGGGAAATCGTATCGCGAAACCATCCTGGTCGTGGCACCCTGGCATCGGCTTCTGAGATTCCCATGGTTGTTGATACACCCCCCTGCTATAGTGGAACATATGTTTGGAGCACAGGTGGGACTCAGCGAGGTGGTGGGGGCGGTGGCCACCTTGGAGTCGGTGATGGCCGTCTTCGAGCCGGGCACCTTGTCTGGGACCGACGCAGCATCCCTGTTGGACACCTTCGCCAAGGGAGAGCGCATCTGTGCTACTGGCAAGGCCCTCTGCGCCAAGCGGGCCACCGATACCGCCCTTCACCGCCGGGAGGGCCATTCCAACCCAGCCACCTGGCTGGCGCAGCGCACTGGTGACAGCGTGGGCGACGCCGCCTCGGCTCTTTGCACCGCTGAGGCTGCAAGCTCGCTTGTCCACCTGGACGCGGCGCTGCGCGCTGGCGAGCTGAGCGCGGATCGGGCCAGACAGGTTGTGCAGGGTGCTTCGGCGGACCCCGACGCCGAGGCAAGCCTGGTCGCTGCCGCCAAGTCCTCCTCGATGGCAGCGCTGCGTGAGCGAGCGGCACAGGCCAAGGCCAGCGCCGGCTCAGCTGCGGGCGAGTCCGCTCACTTGGAGGCAATACGTGCCCGGCGCTATCTGCGTCACTGGAGCGATGCCGAGGGGGCGCTTCGCCTCGACGCCTCCCTGGCCCCTGACGATGGGGCTCGGCTCGTCGCAGAGCTGTCCGCCATGGCCACTCGCCTGGGCAAGGCTGCTCGGGCGGGGGGCCACCCCGAGCGCCCCGGCGCCATAGCAGCAGACGCCCTGGTGGCCCTGGTCACCGGTGCAGGGGCCAGCGGCAGCGGCGAGGGCGGCGGCGCAGGCGGGGGCGAGGCCAGCGGCGGCGAGGGCACAGGCGGCGGAGGCGGCGGCGGGCCTTCTGCCAAGGTGAGCGTGCGAGTGGATGCCGGCGCGCTGCGGAGGGGTTTCGTGCAAGGCGCAGAGTGCTGTGAGATACCCGGCGTCGGCCCGGTTCCAGTGGCCACTGCGCGCTCGTTGCTCGGCGATGCATGGCTTCGGGTCGTCATCACCGACGGGGTGGACATAGCAACCGTGTGCCACATGGGACGGACCATCACCGCCCAGCTGCGCTCGGCCATCGAAGAGCGCGACCAGCGCTGCGTGGTGCCCGGTTGTGAGGTCGACTACGGGTTGGAGATCGACCACTGGCAAGTCGATGTCGCTGCGGATGGGCCGACGTGTCTGTCCAACCTTGCCAGGCTGTGCCATCATCACCACCTCGCCAAGACCCATCGTGGCTGGCGCCTGGCAGGAGGCCCGGGCAACTGGGCCTGGCTCGCACCACCCGGCCCAGCGCCAATGGGCTCGCCAGGCCCGGCTCCACCGCCTGGCCACACGGGGCCGGCGCCACCGCCCAGCTGTCGAGCCTCGCCAGGTGCGGCCGGCCAGCAGAGCCTGTTGGACGTCCCGACCGACCCCTGAGGACAAGGGCCGGGGCCGAGCACCGGGGCCGAGCACCCGGACCGAGCGATGATGGGAGCCCCGCGAACGCTAGGGCCGTGCCCGCGAATAACAGTGTGAGCGACAGGTCGTTGCTCGCGATCTTGGGAGGGGCCAGTGCGAACTGGGAGGGGCCGGTGAAAGAACCCGACGGGCAGCTCGTGGGATGGTCGCAGATCCACGACCCGGCGGCTTTCGCTGAGCTGGTGTGGCGCCACGGAGCGGCTGTCCATGCGTACCTGGCCCGCCGGACCAGGCGCCAGGAGGCGGACGACCTGTTGAGCGAGGTGTGGCTGAAGGCATTCTCCGGGCGCGCCGCCTACGACAGCTCGTGGCCTGATGCCCGTCCCTGGCTGTACGGGATCGCCCGCAATGTCCTGCTCAACCACTTGCGGCGTGAGGACAGGCCGCTGTCGCTTCCCGCTGCGTCTTCGGTGGACCCGTGGCCCGAAGTCGACAGCCGTATCGACGCGAGCAGCCAGTGGTCCGCGATGTGCTCGGCGCTCAGGACTCTCTCCGAGGACGACCGCGAGGTCCTCTTGCTGGTCGCCTGGGAAGGCCTCACTCCCGCAGAGGTGGCGCTGGCCCTCGGTGTCCCGCAGGGGACCGTCCGCAGCCGTCTGCACCGCGCCCGCCACGCCTTGGCCGATCGCCTCGAGATCGATCCTCGTTCCCCCTTGATTCCCACCGACACGGAGGTCTGACCTGATGAGCACCGAAGAGCTGTTGCGCCGCCTTGGCGAGGTCGACCCGGTCGACCCCCAATTGCTCGACACAGTGGTGGGCGACATCTTGGCCGCTGCAAGGTGGCCTGACCTGGCGCCAGAGCCAGAGGAAAGGGCACCCCAACTGGCAGCGGTCATTCCCATCAAAGCGGAGCCAGCGCGTCATCGTGGCCACCGGCTCGGAGCTCTGGCTCGCGGTCGGGTTATGAGGGCCACTGCCGTCGGATCGGCAGCCCTGGTCGCGGCCGTGGCCACCCTGGCCGGCCTCGGGGACCTTCCCACTCGGAATGGCCCCCTGCCCAGCCACCACGTGGCGGGCGCCCGCCCGACCTCGACAGGCTTCCAGCTGGTGGACGCGTCGTCGTCCCCGTTCGCCACGGTTGCTGCCGGCTCTACCGACGACAACCTTCAGTGTGTGACCCAGACGGCCTGCTATGCCAACGTCTACAGGTCGGCGCCTCATGCGCCCAGTGGGGTGGAGCGGACCACCGACGGGGGCAAGACCTGGAAGTTCGTGGCTGGCCTCCCGGGTGGGGCAACTCTGTCCGACTCGGTCCCTTTGTCCTGCCCGACTACCCAAATGTGCATGGGCGTGGCAACGGCGCCCTATCCTCCCAAGGAGCAGGCGCGGCTGGACGCCGCGCTCAAGGCACGAGCAAGTCAAGTCGTTCCGGGCAAGCTCATCACCCGCACCGCCAAGGGGCGCCAAGTGGAGGCCAACCTCACCGCAGTGCTCCGCGCTATCGGGATGCCTCCGTTGGAACTCGTGGTCACCACCGACGGCGGAGCGAACTGGACCGTCGACAGGGTGGGCGGTGCCGCAAGCCTGCCGGCGCCTTTCGAAAATGGGAGTTCACTGGTGAAGTGCACGACGGCTCAGGTCTGCACGGTCTATGCAGGGTCCGGCCTGTTCGTCACCACCGACGGCGGCAGCACCTGGACCAAGGAGCCCCCGCTGCCGCAAGGCGTGGCGCGTCTGCTCTGTGACCCCGACGGGACCTGCATCGCCGTCCAGAGCCTGGGTAAGGTCCACAGTTCGAGCATTGTCGGCCTGCGCTCCACCAACTTCGGCAAGACCTGGACCGCAGGGCCTCCTGGACCAGAGGGGGGCGCCATCCTGAATCTCGACTGTGCCGACACCACCCACTGCATGTCTGCTTACCCGGTCAAAGGTGGGATCAAGGTCACCCACACTGCGAACGCGGGACGCAGCTGGCAGGTCTCGACGGTGCCCACCACCTCCCCGTACGGGCCGGCGAACGACGTGACCTCCATCTCGTGTGCCAACGGCACTGACTGCTGGCTGGCGCTTTCGGCGGGACCGGTAGTGCAGGCGAGCGGCCTCCGCAAGGTCCAGATTCGGGCGGCCGCCTACATCTATAGGACCCAGGATGGCGGAGCCACCTGGACAGATCTTCCCCTGCCGTCGGTCAACGGTTCCCCATTGGTGATCGTCTACCCGATGAGCTGCCCAAGCACGCTGGGCTGCATCGCCGTGGGAGCCACGGATGCCCAGTTCAACCCCCGGCACACGCCCGGCACCCCATTGACGACGCCTGGCCGGGAGATCCTCTCAGACCTGCCGCAGGCCTGAGCGGCGCCGGGACGTCAACCCCCCAGCAGGGACATCCCGCACAGGGCCCGGCCCACGAAGTCATAAAGGGCGTCGGTGGTGGGTGCCATCACCCTGGCCGCTCGGGCGTCGCGGAAGCGGCGCTCCACCCCCAGCTCCTTGCGGAAGGCCGAGCCCCCGCACACCTTCATGGCCAGGTCCGTGACCAAAAGGGCAGCCTCGGACGCCGCGGCCTTGACCTCCAACACGCGCAGCAGCGCCTCGGGGCGCGCCTTGTCCCACGCACTGACGGTGTCGGCGAGCAGGGCGGCCGCGGAGTCGGTGGCGATGCGCATCCGGGCCAGGTCGGCACGGGGGATGGGCTGGTCGGCCAAGGCCTGGTCGAGGTGTGCCAGGCGGGCCCGGGTCAAGTGTGCGGTCGCCTCGGCAGTGACCGCCTCACACAGCCCGACGCTGAACGCGGCGTTGAGCACCAGGAACCACGGCAGCATCGTGACCATGGCAGCGTCCAGGCCAGTCCCATCCGCGCCCAGCATGGCCTCGGTGCCGACCACCACCCCCTCGGCTGTGACCGGCACCGAGCCGTTGCCCCGCAGGCCGAGGCCGTCGAACCCAGTGGCCGGCGAGCTCAGCCCGGCGGCGTCCGAGGGGACCAACCACAGGGTCATGGGACCGTCCGCGGCTACCGGTCGGCTCGACCACACGTAGACGTCGGCCTGGCCCGCCGACGTCACCCAGGACTTGCGGGCGTCGAGGCGCACCTTCCCATCCGACCCCTCCGACCCCTCCGACCCCTCCGACCCCTCCGAGACGGCCACAGCACTGCTCATCGGGACCCAGAACTGGCTCCCTGACCCGAACTCGGAGAACGCCACGGTGCCCAGGCAAGCCCCCCTGGCGATCCGCCCCTGCACGTCGTCGCTGCCGTAGGGCCCGATCACGGCTACCGCCGCGTAATGCATCATCAAGACCATCGCCGTCGAGCCGCACTCCCGGGCCAGCGCCCCGACCACCTCCGCCGCCGCCCCGAGCCCTCCGCCCATGCCCCCCAACTCGGTTGGGCTCACCAGGCCCAACAGGCCAGCGCTGCGCAGAGCCGAGATCGCCTCCACCGGAAAGCGGCCATCGCGGTCTACCGCCAAGGCGTGGTCCGCCACGACGGGCACGACCTCAGCCAGGGCGTCACGGTAAGGCGTCATGTCAGGCTCCTCGGCTCGGGGTGGACCCAGGCTACCGAAGCCAGACCGAAAGGTCAGTCCCCGACGAGTCGCGTCGCGACCCCACGGGCCGCGGCGGCGGACAGGAGCTGGGGGTTCGTGTTCAAAGGGGCCAGGCACAGCTCGGCGCCGTAGTGCTCGGAAGCGGCTAGGGCCTCCAGCCCCAGAAGGTTCAGCCGGACCCCGTCTGCCAGCAGCCGCGCCATCGGCCAAGCCAGCTCGCGCAGGGAGGCCAGCCCGACAGTGTCGGGGAGCACGGCCACTGCCCGGAGCGCTGCTGCCGCCGGCCAGGGGTCGGCCGAGCCGAGCTGACGGGACAGAGAACCTTCTGCCCTGGGGTTGCTGGTGGCCCGGCAGAGCCGGTGGTAGAAGAGCCCGGTCGTGCAGACCCGCGCAGGACCGTTCGCGAACAGGCCGGGCGGCTCGTCTCGCATCAGGATGCGCAGGAGCAGGTGATCATCGACGACTAGGCAACGCTCGCTCAAGCGAGCTCGGGCTCCTCGTCAGCGACCTCCTGTGCCAGGGCAGCGTACCCCCCCGCTTCCTCGATTGAAGCAGCAACCAGGGCGCGCACGCCGCCCTGTCCAGCAGGAAGGACCAACAGCGCGTTCCCCAGGTCGGTGATCTCCACGGCGCCCCCCTTGTCCAGGCCCCAGCGGTGGCGTACCTCGGCGGGCAGCGACATCTGACCTCGCCCGGACACCCGGAACTCAGCGATGGTCATGCCCACAGCCTAGCATGTAAACAAGGCGCACCTACAAAGCGCGCCTACCGGGTCAGCGGCGGCCGCCCTCGGGGGTCCGACCCCCGGCGGCCTGGCGGTCCCGTGTGCGCACCTCGGTCTCCCAGGGCCTCGGGTTCGCCCCGAAGTCGTAGAAAAGGCATCCCTCGGGGCAGGCGAACGGCTCCGTCTCGTTGGCGTCCACCCGGCAGCGCTCCTCTGTCTCGGAGCCGCCGACGGCGCCCGGTAACAAGTAGTGGAGGCAGTCCTTGTTCACGGCCATGCCTCTGATTCTAGCTACTGGCGCGAAGTGTCGTGGACCCGTCATCGTCCCGCAACCCAGCCGAAACACACGCCGGCTTCGCTGGAGCGATGCCACGCCGCACCCTGGTGGTCGCCGGCCACGGCATGGTGGGCCACCGCTTGGTCGAGACCCTCCTCGACCGCGGCTTCGACGACCAATGGGACCTGGTCGTGTTCGCGGAGGAGCCGCGGCCCGCCTACGACCGGGTGGCCCTGTCGAGCCTGTTCTCCGGCGCTTGCGAGGAGGAATTGATCCTGTGCCGCCCCAGCCTGTTGTCCACTCCCGCCCTGCGCCTCCACCTTGGCGAGTCGGTGAGTGCGATCGACCGAGCGGAGCGGACCGTGACCTCCTCCTCCGGCCGCAGCGTCCCCTACGACACCCTGGTCCTGGCCACGGGCTCGGCTCCCTTTGTCCCAGCTTCTCCGAGCTGCTGGCCAGGCGCGGCACTGGCCAGGGGTGCGACGTGTGCAAGCCGGCCGTGGCCTCGATGCTGGCATCGCTCGGGGGCGGTTACATCCTGGAGGGGGAGCAGGCGAGCCTGCAGGACACCAACGACCACTTCCTGGCCAACATGCAGCGGGACGGGACCTACTCGGTGATCCCGCGAGTCCCGGGAGGCGAGATCACCCCGGCCAAGCTGGTCACCCTTGGCGAGGTGGCCGCGGAGTTCGGCCTGTACACCAAGATCACCGGGGCCCAGCGCATCGACCTGCTGGGTGCCCATGTGAACGACCTTCCCGCAATCTGGGCTCGCCTCCTCGACGCTGGCTTCGAGTCGGGCCACGCCTACGGCAGGGCCCTCCGCACCGTCAAGTCCTGCGTGGGCACCACCTGGTGTCGCTACGGGGTCCAGGACTCCACTGCCCTGGCAATCGAGCTGGAGCTGCGCTATCGCGGCCTGCGCTCGCCCCACAAGCTCAAGTCCGCGGTGTCGGGGCGCTCGCGCGAGTGCGCCGAGGCCCAGTCAAAGGATTTCGGGGTCATCGCCACCGAGGCGGGGTGGAATCTGTACGTATGCGGCAACGGCGGGATGCGCCCGGCCCACGCAGTGCTGCTGGCGTCTGACCTGGACCGCGAGACGCTGATCCGCTACATCGACCGCTTCTTGATGTTCTACATCCGAACCGCGGGGCGACTGGAGCGCACAGCCACCTGGCTGTCCAAGCTGGACGGCGGGATCGACTACGTGCGCGGGGTGGTCGTCGACGACTCGCTCGGCCTCGCGGACGAGCTGGAGGAGGCGATGGCGGCGCACGTGGCTGCTTATGCGTGCGAGTGGCGCGAGACCATCTCGGATCCGGCGCGCTCGGCGCGCTTCACCCACTTCGTCAACAGCCCCGAGCGGGATCCAGACGTGGTGATGGTGCCCGAGCGCGGCCAGCTCAGGCCAGCGTTCCGCGCTGAGCTTCAAGACGCTGGGTTGGTGGCGACCCGGTGACCCGGTGAGCTGGGCCCGGGTGTGCCTGGCATCCGAGCTCGTCGCCGACAGGGGTGTGTGCGCCAAGGTGGGGGACCACCAGGTGGCAGTGGTGCTGACCTCTGGCGACGGCGCGCTGTACGCGCTCGACAACCACGACCCCTTCTCAGGCGCCAACGTGCTGTCCCGGGGGATCGTGGGGAGCCTGGGGAGCCGGACCGTGCTCGCGTCGCCGGTGTTCAAGCAGCACTTCGAGCTGGCCACCGGCCGCTGCGTGGAGGACCCTGACGTCGCGGTGGCCACGTTCGGCGTGCGCGTTGCCCACGGTTGGGTAGAGGTGGCCACGCCAGCGTGACAAACTGGGGAACCTAATGTAGACAGTGTCTACATTAGGTTCCCCAGTTTGCCTAGACGACCGGCGCGAACCAGGCTTGCATGGCCTGGGCGACCATCAGGTCGCCCGAGACCCGGAGGCGCCCGGAGAGGAAGGCCTGCATGCCGTCGAGGCGCCCCGCAAGGAACCTGAGCAGGTCAGCCATGTCCACGCCGAGGGTGACCCGGGCGGTCCCAACCGTTCCCGCAGCCACCGAGGCGGCCCCGTCGGCCACGGTGACCTGCCAGCTGCGCGGCCCGTCGGGAGTGGCGACGTCCCACTGGACCACCGCTTGCTCCCCGGCTGCTGCCTCGGCGAGGAAAGAGGCACCCATGGTGGCGAAGGCCCGCTTCAGCAGCGCGTCGGTGCCGGCAGCGGCCACTGCCTCGTTCACCTCTGCGTCGCTCCGCTCGTCGATCAGCCCAGCCAGCTCGGAGGCGGCGAGGGGGCTCATGGGGGCAGCCTAGGTGGCCTAGCGGGTCGTGGGTGGGCACGGCGGCCGACCAGCACCGAGGCATATTCCTAATGAGCTTGGGACCCGACTTCGACTGCCGGGGGGGATTTGGCTAGATTCAGGGCCGATGCCGCCCAGCAAGGCCCCGAGTCAGGACACTGTGACCCCGGCGCAGCGCAGGTACAGGCGCGTCGCGGTGGCGGCGTGCCTGGTGCTCGGCGCTGCGGTGCTCGCCGGGTGCAACAACGTCCCCACCTTCGGGACTTTCCCCCCGGTGACCAAACAGGAGGGGGACGCCTACAGCCTGTACCAGTGGCTCACCATCGCCGCCATCGTCATCGGGGCGTTCATCTGGGCGCTCATCTTCTGGTGCGTGTTCCGCTACCGCCGCACGCACCGCCACGTCGAGGCTGGTGCTGATCCCAAGCAGACCCGCTACAACCTCAAGTGGGAGGTGGCCTACACGGTCTCGCCGATCCTGCTGGTGATCGGGATCTTCGCCTACACGGTCATAGCCGAGAACGCCTCCACGGTCGTGGTCAAGAACCCCGCCATCAACATCGACGTCACCGGGTTCCAGTGGGGCTGGCGCTTCGACTACCCGCTGCCCAACGGAGAGCACATCACCGTGCTGCCCCAAGGGGAGCCCTCGCCGAGCCTGGCCCAGGCCACCACCGGTGAGCAGGGCCAGATCCCGGTCGAGACCTACCCGACCCTGGTCCTTCCCGAGAACGAGACCGTGCAGGTCAACCTGGTGTCCAACGACGTGGTGCACGGCTTCTACATCCCGGAGTTCCTGTTCAGCCGCTACGCCCAGCCTGGCGTGACCAACCGATTCGACTTCACGGCCAGTAGGACCGGGACCTTCTCCGGCCGTTGCACCCAGTACTGCGGGCTGTACCACACCGAGATGCAGTTCCACGTGCAAGTATTGTCCCAGCCTGCCTACAACACATGGGTGCATGCCCATCAGGCTCCGATACCCCAAGGACCGCTGCCATGACCATCACCCAAGACAGGCCGGTAGTCCTCACCCCGGAGCCGCCCGAGCACGAGCACGAGGGCCCCTGGGGGCTGTACCAGTGGATCACCAGCACCGACCACAAGGTGATCGGCAAGAGCTACCTGTACACGTCACTGGTGTTCTTCCTGCTGGCCGGGCTGATGGCGCTGCTGATCCGCACCCAGCTGATCATGCCCAACAACACCTTCGTCAGCCAGCACACCTACGACCAGCTGTTCACCATGCACGGCAGCTTGATGATGTACCTGTTCGCCGGGCCGTTCGCCTTCGGTGGCTTCGCCAACCTGATCATCCCCATCCAGGTGGGCGCCCCGGACATGGCATTCCCCCGGCTCAACCTGCTGTCCTACTGGCTGTACCTGTCGGGGGGCCTGATCCTGGTCGGCGGGTTCTTCGTGCAAGGGGGCGCTGCCGACTTTGGCTGGGTCGCCTATGCCCCTCTCTCCAACATCATCAACTCTCCGGGCGCCGGTCCGGACATGTGGATCGCGGGGCTGATCCTTACCGGGTTCTCGGCCATCTTCACCGGGATCAACTTGGTCACCACCATCTTCTACCTGCGAGCGCCCGGCATGACCATGTTCCGCATCCCGATCTTCTCCTGGAACATGCTGGTCACTGCGATCCTGATCCTCATCGCCTTCCCGGTGCTCACCAGCGCCCTGGTGATGCTGTACGCAGACCGCCACCTGGGGACGCACTTCTTCACCGTGTCGGGCGGGGGGGTGCCGGTGCTGTGGCAGAACCTGTTCTGGTTCTTCGGGCACCCAGAGGTCTACATCCTGGCCCTGCCCTACTTCGGGATGGTCACCGAGGTCTTCCCGGTGTTCTCCCGCAAGCCGGTGTTCTCCTACAAGGGCCTGGTCTTCGCCACCCTGCTGATCGCCGGGCTGTCGACCGGGGTCTGGGCCCACCACATGTTCACCACCGGGGTGGTGCTGCTGCCGTTCTTCGCCGGGATGAGCTACTTGATAGCCGTGCCCACGGGGCTCAAGTTCTTCGCTTGGATCGGCACGATGTGGAGGGGGCACCTCAGCTTCAAGACGCCGATGCTGTTCGCAGTGGGCTTCCTCTTGGTCTTCCTCTTCGGGGGCCTGTCCGGGATCCTGCTGGCAGCGCCACCGGTGGACTTCTTCGTCCACGACACCTATTACGTGGTGGCCCATTTCCACGAGGTGCTGATCGGCACGGCGGTGCTGGGCGGCTTCGCCGGCTTCTACTACTGGTATCCAAAGTTCACCGGGCGGATGCTACGTGAGCCACTCGGCCGGACGCATTTCGGGATGCTGATTGCCGGGTTCCTGCTGCAGACCATGCCCCAGTACGTGCTCGGCTTGGAAGGCATGCCGCGCCGCATCGCCACCTACACCCCGGCCGAGCACTGGACCACCCTGAACATCTTCTCGTCCTGCGGGGGCTACCTGATCGGCCTGTCGTTCGCGGTTTGGCTTGTGAACCTGTGGATCTCGTGGCGCCACCCGATCGCCGCCGGTGACGACCCCTGGGGCGGCCATACCCTGGAGTGGGCCACCACCTCGCCCCCACCGCATCACAATTTCTACTCGATCCCCCCGATCCGCTCGGAGCGCCCCACCTGGGACATGAACCACACCGAGCCCCCACCTGGCTCCGATGTGCAGGGCCCCACCGGGATAACGGTCAAGTGAGCGAGCCCGAGCCCCCCGCCCCCGGCCCGGCCGCCCCCGGCCCGGCCGCCCCCGGCCCGGCCGCCCACCCCGCCAAGGCGGTGGAGAGCGAGCCGTTCGACGTCTCGGCGGGGCGGACCGGCTTCGACGAGTGGTTGCACCGCTCGTGGGGCACCAGCAGGGGCACCGGTGGGTTCAAGTTCGAGTCGATGGTCTACCTGGGCACGGCTGCGTTCTTCGCCGTCGTGCTGGCGCTCTACTGGTTCACCAGCTACGAGGACGGCGGCTCGGTGATGCTGCTGTTCACGGTGTGTCTCGGCCTGCTTCCGGGTGGCTACATGTTCTTCTGGTCACGACGCATGAAGCGACGGCCCGAGGACCGCCTGGACGCAGAGGTCGATGACGGGGTCGGCCCGGTGGGCAGCTTCCCCGACCAGAGCGTTTGGCCTTTCGTGCTGGGCACGGGGATGGGTTTCTGCGCCCTGGCGCTGGTCTTCGGCCCCTGGCTGGCCCTCATTGGGGGTCTCATGGCCATCTTCGCAGCCGCTGGCGTCACGGTGGAGAGCCGCCGAGGCGGCAGCGTCTGAGGGCTCGCCCGCCCCGCCCCGCCGCCCGCCCCGCCCCGCCGCTCGCCCCGGCGCGCCCCGCCCCGCCGCTCGCCCCGGCGCGCCCCGACCCGGCCCTCCGCTCGCCCCGCCGGCCCGGCCAAGCCTAAGCCGCCGTCGAATCGTCGGCACCCGTCGCCCCGGCTCCTCCTCCTGCCAGGCCTGGCGCCCCGACCAGAGGAGGTGCAACCCCCGCAACCTCCAGGGCGTCAGCGCCATCGTAAAGGGCCTCACCCCCGGGACGGTTGCGCCTCTGGAACGCCAGAACGGCCGCCACTCCAAGCGCCGCCAGTGCCGATGCCCCCCCGCCGATCCACAAGCTCCACCGTGGGCCGGCCGCTGAGGCCAGCCACCCGACCAGCGGTGCGCCGATCGGAGTCCCCCCCAGGAAAACCAGCATGTACAGGCCCATCACCCTTCCCCGCATGGCCGGCTCGGAGGCCAGTTGCACGCTCGAGTTGGCGGTCGCGGTGAAGCTCAGGCTGGCCACGCCTGTGGGCACCAACATCAGCGCCAAGGCGATATAGCCGGGCATGGATCCGGCCAGCACCTCGAATACCCCAAAGGCCAGGGCCGCGCCCACCAACAGGCGCGCCGTCGGCCGGGTGCGCCGAGCAGCCAGGACAGCCCCACCGAGCGAGCCGACAGCGAGGGTCGCGGACAGTAGCCCGTAGGCGCCAGCGCCCAGGTGGAACACCGAGCGGTCGATGAGAACCAGGGTGATCTGGAAGTTGAACCCGAGGGTCCCCACCACTCCCACCAGGATGATCGGCAGGTACAGCAGTGGACGGTGCCGAACGTAGGCGAGCCCTGCCCGGAGCTGTCCGGTGGCGCGGGCGACTCGCCGGCCAGGGTCGAACAGCTCGGACTCCCGCATCGCCCACACGCAGGCGAGCACCGCTCCATAGGACGCAGCGTTGAGCAAGAACAACGGCCCGGTGCGTCCGCCGAGCAGCGCGATCATCAGGCCTCCGAGCGCCGGGCCAGCGATCCGGGCTAGGTTGAAAGTGGCACTGTTCAGCCCAACCGCATTGACCACCTCGTCGGGCCCCACCATCTCGGTGATAAATGCCTGCCGGGTGGGGTTGTCCACTGCGGTGCACATGCCGGTCCCGAAGGCCAGCAGGTAGACCTGCCAAAGCCTGACCTCGCCGGTGACCACCAGCAGGCCGAGAAGGAGGGCTAGGGCAGCCATGGTGGATTGGGTGACGAGCAGGAGGCGGCGTTTGGGGAAGCGGTCGGCGATGACCCCGCCGTACAGGCCGAACAACAGCACCGGGAGGAACTGCAGCCCAGTGGTGATGCCCAGCGCTGTCCCGCTGGTATGCGTCAGCTGGGTGACCAGCCAGTCCTGGCCGACCCGCTGCATCCAGGTGCCGGTCAGCGAGACCACCTGGCCCGAGGCAAACAAGCGGTAGTTGCGCACCCGAAGGGAGCGAAAGGTGCGGATCAAGACTGGCTCAACCGGTCCAGCAGAGCCGCCGCGGCCTGCAGGGTCTCGAGCTCAGCGGGGCCCAGCTCCGCCAGCCGGCAGGACAGCCAGGCGTCCCGGCGGGCTCGGTCCGCGTGTAGGCGGGCGGTGCCGGTGTCGGTGAGCGCCACGACGACTTGGCGGCCGTCTGTGGGGTGCGGGCTGCGGGTGGCCAGCCCCTTGTCCTCCAGGATCCCGATCACACGGGTCATCGAGGGCGGCTGCACCCTCTCGTGCTCAGCCAAGGCGGACGGGGTTAGCGGGCCATGGCGGGCAAGGCTCGAAAGGGCAGCCGCCTGGGTGGCCGACAGGGCGTCGCCTGTCTGCTCGGCACGCAGCCGGCGCGCCAGCCTGGCTACCGAGATTCGCAGTGCGCTGGCCAGCTCGGCAGGTATCGTCACGGGTGCGTCCACGGTTTCGGATGTCTTCACGGTGCTTAGCTTAGCTCATTAGCAATGCGCAAGGCTTGGCGGAGGCCTGCCACGTCCGATCTCGCTCATCGACGACGAGTCTCCCTCTGAGCCAGCGCGCTTGGCCGAGCACACCAGACGTGCAAGCATGGACGGATGTCCACCGCATCAGGCCTGCCTGCCCAGCTGCACCCCTTCGCCCGCCCCGCCGCCGAGCGGTCCAGCTTCGTAACCATTGTGTCCGGTGAGGGTGCGACCGTCACCGACGACGCTGGCAAGAGCTACGTGGATGCCCTGGGGAGCCTGTGGTACTGCCAGGTAGGCCACGGCCGGGCGGAGATAGCCGACGCCATAGCTGCCCAGTGCCGAACCCTGGCCGGCTTCCACACATTCGACCGTTTCGCCAATCCCCCTGCTGAGGAGCTGTGCGCCGAGCTGGCAGCCCTGGCCCCGATGGAGGGGGCTCGGGTGTTCCTGACCAGTGGCGGCTCCGAAGCGGTCGAGACAGCGATCAAGCTGGCTCGAATGGCCCAGGTCCGTTCAGGCAACCCGGAGCGAACCCTGATCATCAGCCGGCGGCCGTCCTACCACGGGGTCACTTACGCGGCCATGTCGGCGACCGGGCTGCCGCCGAACCAGGAGGGTTGGGGGCCACTGCTGCCCGACGTGGTCCAAGTGGACAAAGACGACGTGGGCAAGCTCGATGCCCTCCTGGCCGAGGAGGGCTCCCGCCTGGCCGCCATCATCTCCGAGCCGGTGATCGGCAGCGGCGGGGTCTATGCGCCCGCCCCAGGCTACTTGGAGGGCCTGCGGGAGCGCTGCGACCGCCTCGGCGCCTTCCTGATCCTGGACGAGGTGATCTGCGGCTTTGGGCGGTTGGGGACCTGGTGGGGGGCGCAGCACTTCGGCGTGCGCCCCGACCTGGTGACCTTCGCCAAGGGAGTGACATCTGGCTACCAGCCGGTCGGAGGGGTGCTGGTGGGCGAGGCTGTGCGCGAGCCGCTGGAGGCCGACGCGGGCTTCGTGCTGCGCCACGGGAACACTTACAGCGGGCACCCTGCCGGTTGTGCAGCTGGACTGGCCAACCTGGCGATCATGCGCCGGGAGGGTTTGGTGGAGCGGGCGACGGTCGTCGGCAATGCGTTGCGTACAGGTCTGGGAGCCCTGGTGGACGGCTCCCGGGTGCTCGAAGCTCGTGGAGCCGGAGCGGTGTGGGCACTGGGCTTCGGCCCGGATGTGGACGCCGTCGCTGTTCGCGACGCAATGCTGGAACGGGGAGTGATCGCCCGGCCCATCGGCCCACTGACACTGGCCTTCTGCCCGCCTCTGGTGATCCGCGAAGCCGAGCTGGCGCACCTCGTCGAGGCCACCGGCGAGGCCATCTCGTCGGTGTGAGCGCTACGGCTCGCCGTGGTGGTCACGTAGGTAATCGCTCACCTCGTCCGCCAGCTCGTCGGCCGACACTGGCTCGAGAAGGTCGTCGTCGCCGATGATGTCGTCCCCGGCCTGCTCCAGGTGCGCCACATAGACCACTGCGTCCTCGTCTGCGGCCACCATCTCGTTCACCTGGCGCTCGTAGGCTGATGTGGCGACTTTGAGGTCGAAGGCATCAAGGCTGACCCCGAGCAGGCCAACGGTGCGCTCCACCAGCGCCAGGGTGGCCTTTGGCGAGGGGCTCTGAGCCACGTAGTGGGGCACGCTCGCCCACAGCGAGACCGAGGGGATGCCAGCGGCGGCGAAGGCCTCGTGGAGCACGCCCAGGATCCCGGTGGGGCCCTCGTAGCGCGACCTCGACAACCCGAGGCGTGCGACCAGGGCCGGGTCCGCAGCAGTTCCCGTCACCTTGACCGGGCGGGTGTGGGCGATGTCGGCGAGCAGCGCTCCGAGGCCTACCACCATCTCCACACCCAGCTCTGCGGCGACTCCGACCACCGCGTCGCTGAAGTGCCGCCAGCGCAGCGCCGGCTCCGTGCCCCTCAGCAGGACCACGTCGCGTTGGCTGCCGGGGACCGAAGCTGCCGAGAGCGTGATCGCCGGCCACTCGATTCGCCGGGTGAGGCCGTCCTCCAAGCGGATCTGCGGCCTGGCCACAGTGAAGTCGAAGAAGTCCTCCGGGTCGATCTCGGCGAACACCCGAGCTGACCACGTGCGCACCAGGTACTCCACGGCCGTGCTAGCCGCGTCCGCAGCGTCGTTCCAACCCCCGAATGCGACCACCATGACGGGACGTCGCAAGACCGGTCGGCGCTGCCAGCGCAGTGAGCTCACCCCCCCACGCTACCGGAACCGCCTCCGGGCGACGTGCGGCGTTAGTCTTGGCTCATGGAGCCCGCCGCCCCCATAGCGGTTGGGCACAGCGAGGCTGGGCAGGCCATCGACACTGCGCTCGCCAGCGACGGCGTTGCGCTCCTTCCCCCGATGGACGTCCACGAGACCCTTGCCCTGGCTGGGGACCTGGGCCTGGATGTTCGGGCAACGATGCTCGACCCCTGGTACAACAAGGGCGTTGGCGGGGTAAGGGATGACTATGAGGACTTTGTGGAGCGCTTGCTCGTGGAGGCGGCGGCAGTCTCCGACCACGTCTACCTTTGGGGGTTTCCCGAGATCGTGGCCCGTTTCGTGGGTCGACTCCCCTCGCCGCTCCAGCTGGTGGCGTGGTTGACCTGGTACTACAAGAACAACCCTTCGGTGATCCGAGGGTGGCGCTCGGCTCAGATGGCCTGCCTGCACCTCTCGTGCCCAGGCGCCCGCCTGTTCCCGGAGCACTTCTTGAACCAGGCGCAGCTGGACAAGGCTCGTGACGGGAAGCTCCGCTACATGCCAGGCCCGACCACCGTCATCGAAGGCCATCTCGACGTGATCGAGGAGTCTTTGATGGTGGGCTTCGTGGGCAGGGCGGAGCAGACCGGTCATCCCTCCCAGAAGCCGGCGAGGGTGTTCGACGCCCTTTTGGCAATGGTGTTGCGCCCCGGTGACGTTGTGTTGGATCCAATGTGCGGCTCGGGGACAACCGGTGAGGCGGCGCGAGCGAGGGGGGCTCGTGCGATCCTGGCCGACCACGACCCGGCCTACGTTGAGCTGACCGCCAAGCGCCTTGGGATCGTGCCCGTCTCCTTGCCCACCAGCGGATAGCGTGGTGAGGTGAGCGACGGAGGCCCCAGCCCGGCGGGGGGCCGAGTGGACCGGATGCTGGTCGGCAGATACCAGCTGACCCGGTTCATCGCGTCTGGCGGGATGGCCGAGGTCTGGGAGGGCCGGGACATCCGTCTCGCACGGTTGGTGGCCATCAAAATCCCGCTGCCGCACCTTCGCCAGCTCGACCACGCCATGACCCGCTTTCGTCGGGAGGCTGTTGCTGCAGCCAAGCTGTCGCACCCCAACGTCGTGGCGGTTTTCGACACCGGAACCGACGGCTCGGACACCTTCATCGTCATGGAGCGGGTAGTGGGCGAGAGCCTCGCTGAACGCCTCAGCCGGGAGGGGCCGATGCCGGTGGAGGCAGCGGTGACGATTGCCGCCCAGGTGGCCGGGGCCCTGGACTTCGCCCACCGGGCCGGCGTGGTGCATCGGGACATCAAACCGGCCAACATCTTGGTGACCGCCGACGGGGTGGTGAAGGTCACTGACTTCGGCATAGCCAAGGCGATGCAGGACGAGGGGCTCACCGACACTCGAGGGACGCTGGGAACTGCACGCTACTGTGCGCCCGAGCAGCTCGACGGCCGGGTCCCGGACGGGCGGACCGACGTCTACGCCTTGGGGGTCGTGCTCTACGAGATGCTCTGCGGCAGGGCGCCCTTCCGGGCTGACAGCGAGATTGCCGTGGCGATGGCGCACATGCGAGATGCCCCGGTCCCGCCCTCCGAGCTACGGCCGGGCGTGCCGCCCTGGCTGGAGGGAGCCGTGCTCCAGGCCCTGGCAAAGAAGCCCGACGAGCGTTTCGAGTCGGCTGCGGCCATGCGGACCATCCTGCTGGAAGGCGCCAGCCGCGCAGCGCCTGGCTGGGCGCCGGGCAATGGGACCTCGGTGATCGCGGACCCCAAGCCCCCCGGCGTTCCCACAGTCCCCGTCGCCCCCCGTACCCCGGCTGGCCCCACAGTCCCCGTCGCCCCCCGTACCCCGGCTGCCACGACAGGGGGGGCGGTTGCCCCCGTCTTCACCCCCGCCGCACCGTTTGCAAGGGGCCGCGGCGGGGCAGGGGGCCGCGGCGGGGCAGGGGGCGGCAGCCAGCCGGGGAGCCGCGAGGCCAGGCCCGGAGCCCACCAGCGCCGTCGCGGCCCCGGCCCGCTGGGCCGGTTCTCGGGTCGACGACGCTTGCCCCTGGTGGTGGCGGCGGTGGTGCTGATCGCCCTGGTAGTGGTGGTGGTCCTGGTGACCCAGCTGACGGGGGGCACCACCCGAGGCGACTCGCCTGGTAAGGGCGGGGGCACCACGCCGGGGCATGCCTCGCCCCCGGCGTTCGGCCAGACGATCAAAGTCGCAGGTGGACTGCTGTTCGACCCGCTCTACAACCAGAATGGGATATACGACTCCGGGGAGAACCCGGCCAGGATCCCGAACCTCTACGACGGCAATCCCTCCACCGGTTGGAGCACCGCTCGGTACAACGGTACCTTCAGGCAGCAGTTCGGCAACCTGAAGCCAGGAGTGGGCTTCGTGCTGGAGCTGGCCAACGTGGACAAGCTCAGCCAGCTGAAGGTCTTGTCCTCTCAGGACACCCTCGGGTGGAAGGCCTCGGTATACCTTTCGAACAGCGTGAAGTGCAGCGTCGGGGCCTGGGGGAGCGCGGTCGCGAGCGCGACGGCCAACGGAACCACCACGACGTTCAACCTGGGTGGTAAGCAGGCGTCCGACGTGTTGGTATTCCTCACCCACCTGGGCCCGGCTGCCTCGGCCATCATCGACGAGGCCACCCTCACTGGCACGGTGGGCTCAGGCAGCGCCACGGTACTCCCCGCCGCCCAGGCGTGCGGGGGCACTGGGTCCGGGGGCGGCTCTGGGGGCGGGGGGGTCCAGGCAACATCTGGTCCAGTCGTAAGCAAGACCGCCCCGGGCACGCCACCAGGCGGCAACCCTGGGGCTCCAGCCGGGGGTGACCACCCGGCCCACGGGGACCACAGCAAGAACCACGGCCCCGGCAAGAACTAGGGCTGATGCGGCACTTTGCGCCCTCGCCCCGGAGGTCCACGTGTCGTCCAAGACGAGTACCCGCTGCCCCGCGAGGTCCTCGCTGACCCGGAATCCCGCCTCGTCTGCCCGGAGGTGGTCGAGCGGGGCGGTGCTGCGAACGAGGACTGTCCGGTGCTGCGCCGCCAGCCACGGCGCCGACCGGATCGCCATGTCGAGAGGATGGGGGACCGCCCCGGACGTCGAGGGGACAGTGGTGACCAGATCCCAGGGCAACTCCGCCCCACCCGCCAGGCCCGCCCCACCCGCCAGGCAGCGGGCGTGCTCGGACACGAACGCGGCCAGGAGGGTCACCACCACCGTGGAGTAGTGCTGGCGCACGCCAACGGTACCCCCGTCCTTGTAGGCCCGAAGCGCCCGGTGGAGGGGGCCACCCAGCTCGTAGAGGCTCACCGGGGCGACCTTGAGGCAGGGTCGACTCACCTGTGCCAGCACCCGAGCGCAGGAGAAGCACCGGGCGTAGCCCACCCGCCGCGGCCCCCTGCACACGGGGCACACGTCCAGACCCGCTGCAGGCACAGGCCGGCACCACCCCGCCAGCAGCTCAGCCCGGGCCCCGGTCCCGGCCACGGCCTACCCGATGTCGAGGCTGAGTTGGCTTGACGCGGGCAGCCCGTCGGGCCGCGATCTCGAACTTGGCAAGATTTTGAACCCTGAGAGTACATAATCCTGCCAAGTTCCACCATTGAGTGCCCCGAGGACGTCTTCGGCACCCCTCACCACCACAGCGGAGCTGGCCGAGACGAGCACCCGCGCCCAGTCCTCGCTTGCAGCCACCGCCTCCGACACGCACAGCAACCGCCCCTGCGAGCGCGCCAGCCGTGCCTGCAGCCGGGCGCCGCTGCGGGCCGAGGCCTCCACCACCACCGTGGCCAGGGCCAGCCCTGAGGAGACCGCGTTGCGGCGACGGAACTGCTCCGGCGCTGGCGGCGTCCACGGCCACCACTGGGAGACCACCGCACCCGCCACTGCAATCTCAGCGGCCAGCTCCAGGTGCTCCGGGGGGTACACGCAGGCCAGCCCGGACCCCAGGACGGCAATGGTCCTGCCGCCGGCCGACAGCGCCCCAGCGTGAGCGGCCGCGTCGATCCCCCTGGCCAGTCCGGAGACGACGCACACCCCGGCTCCGACCAGCTCCACCCCAAGTCGTCGAGCCAGCGCCAACCCACGCGCCGACGCCCGGCGTGTCCCTACTACCGAGACAGCCGAGCAGTCGGACGCCAGAAGCGTCCCGCGGACGAACAAGGCGGCGGGCGCCCCCTCGACTCCGGCAAGGTTCGAGGGGTACTCCGCCGAGCCCCGAACGACCACCGAGCAGGAAGGCTCCAGCGCCGCAAGCCGCTCCGAGAACCGCTCCACGTCGTCGGCGCACGTCGGCCCCGGCCCCGACCCCGGCCCCGGCCCCGGCCCCGGCCCCGGGCCCGGCCCCCAAAGCCCCGGCGAACGTCCCGGCCCAGCCAAGGCGTCACCCACTCCCGCTACCCTAGACAGAGGGTGTATCAAGCAAAAGGAGGCCAAAGGCCATGCCGACAGCGGTCATCGTTGACGCAGTGCGAGTTCCGGGCGGCAAGCGGGGCGGCCGGCTCAGCGGCTGGCACCCGGTGGATCTCGCGGCCCATGTGCTCAATGCCCTGGCCGAGCGCAACTACCTCGACCCCGCCCTGGTGGACGACGTCATCCTGGGCTGTGTTACCCAGGTCGGAGAGCAGTCGCTCAATGTGGCCCGCAACGCGGTCCTGGCCGCCGGATGGCCCGAGTCGGTGCCGGCCACGACCATCGACCGCCAGTGCGGATCGTCCCAGCAGGCGATTCACTTCGCAGCTCAGGGGGTGGCGGCAGGGGCTTACGATGTGGTCATAGCTGGGGGGGTCGAGTGCATGACCCGGGTGCCAATGGGGGCGTCTATGGTCTCCGGCCCAGGGGCTCCCTTCGGCCCTGCTCTGACCCAGCGCTACGCCGCCGCTGGTGGCCTGGTCCCCCAGGGGATCTCGGCGGAGATGATCGCCGAGCGCTGGGGCCTCAGCCGCACCGCGCTGGACACCTACGGAGCGGAGAGCCAGAGGCGGGGGGCCGCTGCCACCGCAGAGGGCCGGTTCGAGCGCGAGGTCGTCCCGGTGCCGGTCAGGGACGCCAACGGCCGCGAGACCGGCGAGGTCCTCGCAGCCGACGAGGGCCTGCGCCCGGGCACTACCGTCGAGGTCCTGGCCGGCCTCAAGCCCGCCTTCCAGGCCGAAGGAGTGGTGACAGCAGGAAACTCCTCCCAGATCACCGACGGGGCATCCGCAGTGCTGATTATGAGCGAGGAGCGGGCGGCAGCTCTGGGCCTGGCACCACGTGCCCGCTTCGCCGCCTTCGCGTTGGCCGGAGTGGACCCTCGCATCATGCTGACTGGCCCCATCCCAGCCACGACCAGGGTCCTGGAGCGGGCCAAGCTGACCCTCGATGACATGGACCGCATCGAGATCAACGAGGCTTTTGCCTCGGTCGTCCTTGCGTGGGAGGCCGAGCACCACGCCGACATGTCCAAGGTGAACGTGAACGGTGGGGCCATCGCCCTCGGCCACCCGCTGGGCGCGACCGGGGCCAAGCTCACCGCCACCCTGCTCAGCGAGCTGGAGCGCACAGGCGGCCGCTACGGCCTCCAGACCATGTGCGAAGGCGGGGGCATGGCGAACGCCATGGTCATCGAACGCCTCTAGTGGGAGATGCTCTTGGGAGTGGGAGATGGTCTTGAGCAAAATTGAGCTCTATTTCGCCAAAGACCAGCGCCCACCCACCCTTCGTGGTCAGCTCGCCCTGACCGCCGCGAGCAGCTTGGTGAGCGAGTCCTTGGCGTCGCCGAACAGCAGAACCGTCTTGGGGTCGTAGAGCAGGGAGTTCTCGATCCCGGCGAAGCCCGGGCGCATGCTGCGCTTGAGGAACACCACGTTGGCCGCCTGATCCACGTTCAGGATCGGCATACCGTAGATCGGGCTGCCGGGCACGTCGCGGGCCGCGGGGTTCACGACGTCGTTGGCGCCGACCACCAGGGCCACGTCGGTGGAGGCGAACTGGGGGTTTGCGTCGTCCATCTCCACCAGGCTCTCGTAGGGCACGTCGGCTTCGGCCAGCAGGACGTTCATGTGCCCGGGCATGCGCCCGGCGACAGGGTGGATGGCGTAGGCGACCTCGACGCCCCGTTCCTCCAGGGTCTTGACCAGGTCGGCGATGACGTGCTGGGCTTGGGCGACCGCGAGGCCGTAGCCGGGGACGATCAGGACCTTGCGCGAGTACGCCAGCAGGGTGGCGATGTCGTCGGCGTCGCTGGAGCGCACCGGGCGGCTGTCCGCCTCGCCAACTGCGGTGGACCCCGCGCTCGACGACACCGCCGGCTTGAAGCAGCCAAAGACGATGTTGGGCAGCGAGCGACCCATGGCGTCGCTCATCATCTTGGTGAGCAGCGCCCCCGATGCCCCGACCAGGGTGCCAGCCACGATGAGGATGGTGTTGTCGAGCACGAACCCGTCAGCGGCGACGGCCAAGCCGGTGAAGGAGTTGAGGAGCGAGATCAGCACGGGGGTGTCGGCCCCGCCGATGGGCAGGACTATGGCTGCGCCCAGGGCGAGGGCGAGGATGGCCATGGCGGCAACCGCGGGGAGGGTGGGGTTCACCACGGTGTACACCCCCAGGCCGAGGACCGCGAGGCCCATGCCACCGTTGATGACCGGCTGGGCCTTGTAGGTGAGCGGCCGGCCGGTCATTATCGCTTGCAGCTTGGCAAAGGCCAGGGTGGAACCAGCCAGGGACAGGCAGCCGATGACCAAGCCGAACAGGATCTCCACGATCTTGTCCGAGCTCAGGCCGGGCACGTCATGCAGGAATTCGACCAGGGAGACCAAAGCCGCCGCCCCGCCGCCAACTCCGTTGAAGATGGCCACCATCTGGGGCATCGCGGTCATCTTTACTTTGCGGGCAGCGGGGACGCCGATGACCGCGCCGACGGCCATGCCGACGGCGATGATCCAGTCGTGGCGGTAGTTCTGGTTGGCGAAGGTCAGGCCGACGGCGACGACCATGCCGGCGACACCGATGAGGTTGCCCCGCCGGGCGTGCTTGGGCGACGAGAGGGCCTTTAGGGCCAGGATGAAGCAGACCGTCGCGGCCAGGTAGATCCCAGTCTGGTCGACCGGCGAGAGTGTGAAGGCGAGGGGCACGGCGGCTCAGCCCTCCGGCTCAGGCGCGGCGGGCCCACCGGCCGGCGGGTCGGGCGCCGGCGGGTCGGTGACCGTCGGCGGGTCCGGCTCGGGCGGTGCCGGGGCAGCCTCGGCTGCGGGTGCGGGGTGGGCGGGGCTTGGCGGAGTCGACTCCTCGGCAGCGAGGCTCGCCGGGGCGGCAGCGGGTGGGGTGGCTCTGGGGGGGGACTCGGGGGGCGGAGCCCCCCGAGGGTGAGGGGCCCGGCCTTTGAACATCTCCAGCATCCGGTCGGTCACCGCCACCCCGCCGGCGATGTTGAGGGTCGCCAGGATAACCGCGATCAGGGCCAGGGTGACCTCCAGCGGCCCGTTCGCCTCGTTGGCGATGATCATGGCACCGACCAGGATCACGCCGTGGATGGCGTTGCTCCCCGACATCAGCGGGGTGTGCAGGATGCTCGGGACCTTGGAGATCACCTCGAAGCCCACGAACGCTGCCAGCACGAAGATCACCAGCAGCGTCACAGGTTGGTTGATCATGCCTGCTCCTCGGCGGCCAGCGCTTCGCGGGTGGGGGCGTGGCGGACCTCGCCACCCGTCGTGACGCAGCAACCCCCAAGCACCGCGTCCTCGAGGTCGGGTGCCAGCTCGCCGTCCTTGGTCATCAACAGGACCAGGTTGGCCACATTGCGGGCGTACAGGGCGCTGGCATGGGTGGGCATGGTGGCCGCGATGTCGGCCGGGCCGAGGATTGTGACGCCTCCGACCTCGACCTCCTCGCCTACCTTGGTCAGCTCGCAGTTGCCGCCGGTCGCCGCCGCGAGGTCCACGATGAGCGAGCCTGGCCTCATTCCCTCGACCATCGCCGTTGTCACCAGCAGCGGCGCCCGCCGCCCCGGGATCGCGGCGGTGGTGATCACCACGTCGGAGGCGGCAACGTGGGTTGCGATGAGCGCCTGCTGGCGGGCCAGGAACTCCGGGGTCTGCTCCCCCGCGTAACCTCCTGCACCCTCGGCTGTCTCAAGGGGTAGCTCCACGAAAGTCGCTCCCAGGCTGCGCACCTCGTCACGGGCCGCGGTGCGCACGTCGTAGGCGCTCACCACTGCCCCCAGCCGGCGCGACGTGGCGATGGCCTGGAGGCCGGCAACGCCGGCTCCCATGACCAGCACCTTGGCGGGTGGCACCGTCCCGGCTGCAGTCATGAACATCGGGAAGAACTTGGTCAACCGGTTCGCCGCCAGCAGCACAGCTCGGTACCCGGCCACCGTTGCCTGGGACGAGAGGGCGTCCATCGACTGGGCCCGGCTGATCCGCGGGACCAGCTCGAACGAGTAGGCACTGATGCGCCGCTCGGTCAGCGCCCGGATCAGATCGAGGTGTGACGCCGGGGCCAGGAAGCTCACCAGGGACGATCCCTCGCGCAGGCCCGCCACCTCCTCCAGGCTGGGCGGCTGGACCCGGGCCACCAGGTCGGCCTTGTCGAGCAGGGTTGCCAGGTCGGTAACCACATCCGCACCGGCCTTGGTGTAGGTGTCGTCGCCAAACCCAGCCCGGGCCCCGGCTCCTGCCTGGATGGATACCTCCACGCCGGCCTTGCCCAGCTTGGCAAGGGCGTCGGGTACCAGGGCCACCCGACGTTCGCCCGGCTTCGTCTCCGTGGGTACGGCCAACCTCAACTTGTCATCCCAGCGTCCTGCCCCTCCGTGTCGACCCAGCCGCTTGCAGGCCAGCGCTACGCTAGTGCGATGGCGAAAGCAACGGTTCCCTCAGAGGGTGCGCAGCTCCGCCGGGCGCGTTCCGAACCGCCGGTCCCCGAGCACAACCACCGCGACGTCAAGGGTGGTGCCGCGCGCGCTGCTGTGTTCGGGATCAGCGACGGCCTGGTGTCGAACGTGTCGCTGATCCTGGGCGTGGCAGGGGCGGCGGCCGGGCCCGGCCCGGTCCGGCTGGCGGGCTTGGCTGGCCTGGTTGCCGGGGCCTGCTCGATGGCTGCCGGCGAGTACGTCTCGATGCGGGCCCAGCGGGAGCTGTTCGAGAAGGAGCTGGACATCGAGCGGACCGAGATCCGCCGCCGCCCAGCTGCCGAGCAGCGCGAGCTGGCGCACCTCTACGAGAGCCGGGGCGTCGAGCCGGCGATGGCCAAAGAGCTGGCTTCGGTGATGATGCGCGATCCCGAGATCGCCCTCGACACCCACGCCCGGGAAGAGCTTGGCCTCGACCCGGCCCAGCTTGGATCACCGATCCAGGCGGCAGTGTCGTCGTTTGTATCCTTCGCGTTGGGCGCTGTGCTCACGCTGGTCCCGTGGTTCGTCACCCGCGGGACCACAGCGGTGATCGCCTCCGTGGCCATAGGGGTCGTTGCTTCCCTCGCCGTCGGTGCGGGTCTGTCCCTCTTCACGTCCCGTAGCTGGTGGTACTCGGCTGCTCGCCAGCTCCTGCTGGCTGGGGTGGCCGCGGCCATCACCTACGGCATCGGCAGCGCGGTGGGCGCCGCTGGAGTGGCCTGACCTGGCCGATCCCGATGCCTCGCCTGCCGTCGAAACCGTAAGGCAAAGCCTACCTGAGGCGAGTTGTGGACCCGGAGGTGGACCGGAGACCTGCAGGCGGTGGCCTCTGGCTCAGGCTCCCGCAGGATCGCCAGGTTGGCTCGGGAGATGCCCTTCGAGCAGGTAGCGCCCCCACCGGTGCCTAGCCCTCTCCGCGGGAGGCATCAGGCGCCGCTCGACCTGATCTATCCATCCCAGCTCCTCGGCGAGGACCTCGCACAGCCCGGCACGGATGAACACGTTGCGAGCGGGCTCCAGGCTGCGCATCTCTTTCAGGGGGAGGAAGTCCCCAGCGCCTGGCGGATAGCCGTGGTGGTCTTTGCGACCTCCCGCTCGGAGCGCGTCGAGACACCGGCTGGCCGCGGCCAGCATCCTGTCCGTGGGGCTGGCAGCCCCGTATAGCCCGTCGATTGCGATGACCCGACCCTCCGGCTCGAGGAGGTCTTTCCAGGCCTTGACCGCGGCTTCCGGTTGCTGGAGGGTCCACAGCACGGTTGCGAGCTGGACGCAATAGAGCTACTACACATCCGCTGGTCCTAGTTTGTCGAGCCGCTGCGGGAAGCTACTTCTCAGGGTGTCCCCCACCCGATGTCGGCGTTTGCGATGACCGGCTAGGTAGCGGGGACATCGCCAACGTAGGCCCGGTCCACATGGTCGAGGTCGAATCCGAGGTGGCGGTAGAGGGCGACGGCGGGCTCGTTCGCTGAGTCGACATAGAGAATCGCCGTGGCCAGGCCCTTGTCGGCGAGCCAGCGCAGACCGGTGGTGGCCAAGGGACGGGCGAGCCCCTGTCCCTGGAAGTCCGGGTCCACCGCCAGCACGTAGATCTCCCCGACCGGCGGGGTGAGGTCGTCATGGACCTTGGTCCAGCAAAACCCAGCCAGCTGCCCGTCGCGCTCGTGGAGGAGCAACCCAGCGGGGTCGAACCAGGCCTCCTTCTCACGGCGCTGGAGGGTGGCCGAGTCCCAGCCCCCTTGCTCGGGGTGTCGGGCGAACGCCCGGTTGTTGACCTCCAACCAGGCTTCCTCGTCCTTGCCCACCTGGAATGGCCGGGTACGGAAGGGCACACTCGGGCTACCCTCGAGCTCGGGAAGGGGCAGCGGGCGGCGCATGTGGAGCAGCTCCCGGCCTCGGAGCAATCCGTTGGCGTCCGCCATCGCGTCGTGCTCCGATCTGGGTTTGGGAACCCACAGGTGCACGTGCCCGCCCCCCTCGCGTGCCACCTCGTCCAGAGCGGCGCGGAGCAGGTCGGTTCCCACGGTGCTGGCGGAACTGCGGTGGTGCGGGTCGATGACCAGCTCTACAGCCCAACTGTCCTCGGCCCCGGCGCCTCGGCTCACCTGGGCATAGCCGACCGGGTGGCCATGCCCGGGCTGGATGGCCATGAACCCGGCGAAGCCGGTCCGCCCTCCGTGAACCAGGTCGAGCCAGGTGTGCTCGCCCAGGGGCCGGTGCCCGTCGGCCAAAGTGGCCAGGTGGAGGAGGGTGGAGAGCGCCGCGATGTCCGCCTCGCCCAAGCGGCGCTTGATCTCGAGGTGGACGTCGGCGGTCATGGGGTGACGGTAGCGCCGGTGCGCCCCGGTGCCGACGATGGGCCAGCAGCGGGGCTTGATGGTTTTGGACGAGCGCCCCCGGCTAGCCTCTGGGCCCAGTGGGACGGCCTCGGACGGCAGGAGGGCGGGCGCGCGAGAGCGCCAGCCGTCTGGCCATCGAGTATCCAGGCTCTGCCGCCGAGCTGTGCGCCCTCGACCACGAAGGCCCCTTCCAGCTCCTGGTGGCGACCATACTGTCGGCACAGTGCACTGACGAGCGGGTGAACCAGGTGACCCCGACGCTCTTCGCCCGGTATCGGAGCCCGGAGGCGCTCGCGGCGGCTGACGAGGCGGAGCTGGAGGCGCTGATCAGGCCCACCGGCTTCTTCCACAACAAGGCCCGCAGCTTGCGGGGCATGGCCGCCGCCGTCGCCGAGCGCTTCGGCGGGGTGGTGCCATCATCGACGAAGGAGCTCACCAGCCTGCCGGGCGTGGGGCGCAAGACGGCGAACGTGGTGCGCAGCGTGGCGTTCGGGCTTCCGGGCCTGCCGGTCGACACCCATGTGGGTCGGCTGGCCCTGCGGCTCGGCCTTACCGCCGAGAGCGACCCGGTCAAGGTCGAGTCCGAGCTGTGCGGGATGCTCCCAGCCAGGGACTGGGGAGCCTTCAGCGTCAGGATGATCCTGCATGGCCGGACGGTGTGCCAGGCCCGCGCTCCCCGCTGCGACGAGTGCATCCTGGCCGACTACTGCCCGTCGGTTATCTTGCCAACCCGGGCCAGGGGACGGAGCCGGGCCTGAGCTCCGCCCGATCCGCAGAGATCCTCCCCGCGCAGCACTAGGGGGGAGTAGCGGCCTCCCCAGCGGATCGGATATAGTTGGAGCTACGGAACCGGTTCCCGCCACCTGGTTCCGAAGAGCGAGGTCGGGATCCGCCGCCTGGCCCGCTCCAGCAACGGCGCCCGCAAGGGCGCCGTTGTTGTACCTGGGGCCGGGGCATCTGGGCCCGGAGCACCTGATTTCCGGGGCACCTGAGGAGGTGGACCTATGGGATGGGCGGCGGGTTGGCTCCCCCAGCGGCAGCCATCCCTGCCTCCCAGCGCTCCTCGACGTGTCCCAAGCGCCACCAGGCGAGGGCCAGCACCCAAGTGACGACGAAAGCCCCGACGATGACGAAACCCGCTGTGTTGATGCTCAAGCCGCCGATGAAGCCCCAGAACCCGCTGGTCGGGAGGCTCAGCTCCGTGCCCAAGAGCTGGATTATCTCGATGGTGCCGATAAGGAAGGCCACGAAGACCGACAGCCCGGTGATTGTGATGTTGTAGTACACCTTGCGCACGGGCTTGGCGAAGGCCCAGTCGTAGGCGAAGTTCATGAAGCAGCCGTCCGCGGTGTCGAAGGTGCTCATGCCTGCAGCGAAGAGGATGGGAAGGGACAACACGGCGTAGAAGGGAAGCCCGCCGACCACTGCGGTGCCCGACAGGACCAGCAGCCCCACCTCGGTGGCGGTGTCGAAGCCCAGGCCGAAGAGGAGGCCGATCGGGTACATCTTCCACGGCGTGTCTATGCGCCGGGCGAGGGGCCCGAGGAAGCGGTTCATGAAGCCCCGCTTGTTGAGCTGCTCCTCGAGCTCGGCGTCGTCGTAGCGCCCGGTGCGCATCTCCTTGAACACCCTGACGATCGACACCAGGATGATGAGGTTGAGCAGGGCGATGATGTAGAGGAAGGTCCCGGACACCGATGTCCCGACGATGCTCGTGATCTTGTGCAGGGAGGAGCCCTTGTTGTTGACGGCGCTGTTGAGCGCCTTGACCCCGAAGTTCAACAGCACCGCAAGGAGGAAGACGATGCTGGAGTGGCCGAGCGAGAAGAAGAAGCCGACGCTCAGTGGACGTTTTCCCTCGTTGATGAGCTTGCGGGTGGTGTTGTCGATCGCCGATATGTGGTCGGCATCGAAGGCGTGGCGCATCCCGAGTGTGAGAGCCACGAACCCCAGGCCGAAGCCGAAGACGTACTGCTTGTTCAGGTGCACACGGCCGATCGCGGCCACGCCCGCCGACAGGAGGATCCACCCGAGCACCCAAAGGCCCACCACGCTGCCCACCATGAGCCCGAAGCGGACCCACTCCTTGCGGGTAAGTGCGTTGCGCATGCGCTTGAAGCGCGAGGGCCCAGGGTGGCTGATCTGAGCAGCTGAGATGGACATTGCCTCTCCTGGCGACCGGGGGGAAGTGTCGTGCTCCCTGCAGTCTAACCCAACTGCGAACAATACGCAACAGAGTCGGTTGAATCCCTGGTCTCAGACCGCTTCGGCGAGCTGGATGCGTAGCGATCAGCGATCCGCTTCGATGACGGCCGACAGCCGCCGCCGAGCGCCGGCGAGGGCCCGCTCAGCGGCGTACAGCTCGGCGGCGAGGTCGTCGCGGCCCGCCCTGCCATAGCCTTCGGCGATCCCGGCGACCCGCTTGGTCAGATCTTCCAGGGCGCTCGCCAGCGACGACAGCTCCGAGGCCGATCCGCTCGTCCCGTCAGGCACGACGTCGAACGTAGCCGCCTCGATCTATTTCTAGGAATATCGTCAGCTCCACCGGGCCATCGCGCCCTGGAACCCCCGTGGCCGTTGCCACTACGCTGGGGAGGACAGATGCTCACCCGACTCGACCTGCGTGGCGTCACTGGGGACTTGGCTGCGGTGCTGCCCAGGCCTGTGGCGGCGAAGGACCTTCCCACCGCCGCTGTCCAGGCCATACTCGCCGACGTGCGCACGCGGGGCGACGCTGCCGCCCTCGAGCTGACCGAGCGCTTCGACGGCGCGGCGCTGGCATCGTCGAGGGTCCTGCCAGCGACGATGCAAGCGGGCCTCGATGGCATCGGTCACGACCTGAGGGCCGCGCTGGAGGCTGCCCACGGCGCCATCACCGACTTCCACCGCCACTCCGCCGTGCAGGCGCCCGACTTCGTGCGCCAAGGGCTCAGCATCCGCTCCCTGCGCAGGCCGGTGGCGAGGGCAGGCTGCTACGTACCCGGAGGCAGGGCGAGCTACCCCTCCACAGTGCTCATGACGGCCGTGCCGGCCCGGGTGGCCGGGGTCGCCGAGGTGGTGATGTGCGTGCCGCCCCGTCCCGACGGGACGCTCCCGCCCGCGACCCTGGCGGCGGCCGCGATAGCGGGCGTAGACGAGCTCTACAGCATCGGGGGCGCCCAGGCGATCGGGGCGATGGCCTACGGCACCGAGTCGCTGCGCCCCGTGGGCCTGATCGTCGGGCCCGGGAACCTCTACGTGTCGGTGGCACAGAGGGAGGTGGCCGGCCTGGTGGGGGTCCCGTCGGCCTTTGCCGGCCCGTCTGAGGTGGTGGTCCTCGCCGACGACACCACCGCTGTGGAGCTGGCGGCGATCGACGTCGTAGTCCAGGCTGAGCACGGCCCCCACGGGTTGGCCTGGCTGGTCACCTGGTCGGCCGGCGCAGCGGACGCGATCACCGCGGCGGTGACCCGGCTGGTGGAGGCTTCTCCCAGGCGAGCCGAGATCGAGGCCACCCTCGGAGAAGGGGGGTACGCTGTGGTGGTGGACGGGCCCGCCGCGGCCATGGAGGTGGCCAACGCCATTGCCCCCGAGCACCTGGAGCTGATGTGCGCCGAGCCGGATGGCCTTGTCTCGCTGGTGCGCAACGCGGGCGCTGTGTTCACCGGGCCCTTCGCCCCAGCCAGCGTCGGGGACTACCTGGCAGGCCCCAGCCACGTCCTGCCCACCAACGGCACAGCCCGTTTCGCCAGCGTCCTGCGGGTCGACGACTTCGTCAAGCACATTCACGTGGTCAGCCTGGATCGGGAGGCCCTCGACCGGGTCGGCCCTCACGTGGTGGCGATAGCCGAGGCCGAGGGGTTGGCCGCACATGCCGAGTCGGTCCGGCTACGGGCAGGGGTCGGCCGATGACGCCGCCGCCGGTCGAGGCCCAAGAGGCGATGGTGGTTGTTCACACTCAGCGTGTACAAGCACCAAAGCCAATCCCCACTGGCCCCACTGGCCCCACTGGCGGCCTGGGTGCCGGCTACCACTCCCCGCAAGTCGACGTCGAGGTCCGGCTGAACACGAACGAGGCGCCGCTCCCGCCCCCCGCCGGCTGGCTGGAGGCACTGCGCGACGGCTTGGCCGACCTGAGCCTCAACCGTTACCCCGACCGTGGGGCACACGAGCTCCGCCAGGCCCTGGCCAAGCGCCACGGTGTGACCCCCGAGCAGGTCTTCGCTGCCAACGGGTCCAACGAGGTGATCCAGTGCCTGCTCCTGGTCTACGGCGGGCCAGGCAGGAAAGCGGTCACCTTCGAACCCACCTACGCCCTGCACACCCACATCGCCAAGCTCACCCACACGGCGGTTGCCAGCGGTGGCCGCCGGGACGACTTCACCCTCGACCCCTCCGAGGCGGCAAGGGTGATAGCAGCCGCGCAGCCAGCCATCACCTTCTTGTGCTCGCCGAACAACCCCACAGGGCGTGTCGAGCCCCCCGAGCTGGTTGCCGAGGTGCTGGCCACGGCGCCTGGCCTGGTCGTTGTGGACGAGGCTTACGGGCAGTTCTCCCCGTGGTCGGCCATGTCGCTCCTCGACGCCCCGGGGGCCGACCGGCTGGTCGTGCTGAGGACCTTCTCTAAGACCTGGGCCATGGCCGGCGCCCGCTTGGGCTACCTGATCGGATCGCCGGGCGTTGTCAAGGCCCTGGAGGTGGTCGCCCTCCCCTACCACCTGGACTCCATCAAGCAGCTGGCAGGGCGCTTGGCGCTCGGGTTCGAGGCCGAGATGCGCTCCAGGGTGGCCCTGCTGGTAGAGGAGCGCGGGCGGCTGTCGGCAGCCCTGGGCCAGATGGATGTGCAGTCGTGGCCATCGGACGCCAACTTCATCCTCTTCCGTCCGAACAGGCGGGACTCCAAGGCCGTCTGGCAGGGCCTGCTGGATCGCTCGGTCCTCATACGGGACTGCAGCAGCTGGCCCGGCCTCCAGGGATGCCTGCGGGTCACCGTGGGCACCCCCACGGAGGGTGCCAGGTTCCTGGCCGCGCTGGGCGAGGTGCTCGATGAGTGACGCTGCGCTCAGGCCGAGCCCGCCGAGCCCCGCCCCGCCGAGCGCCGCCCCGCCGAGCCCCGCCCCGCCGAGCGCCGGCCCGGCCCGCCGGGCCGTCCGCTACCGTCACACCGCCGAGACCGCCATCGATTGCACGCTGGCCCTCGACGGCTCGGCCACCCCCGACGTGGACACCGGGCTCCCCTTCTTCGACCACATGGTCGCCCAGCTGGGCCGCCACGGCGGCATGGACTTGTCGCTGCGAGCAAAGGGCGACCTCGAGGTGGATGCCCACCACAGCGTGGAGGACGTGGGCATAGTGTTGGGGGAGGCACTGGCCGAGGCGCTGGGCGACAAGGCTGGCATCAGGCGCTTCGCCTCGGTTTCCCTGCCACTCGACGAGGCGCTGGTGGAGGCGGCCCTGGACCTCTCCGGCCGCTCCTATCTCTACTACGAGGTGGCCTTCCCGCCCGACGCCCTGCCCCTGGGCAGCCCGGCGTTCGAGCCCCAGCTCGCGGAGGAGTTCTGGAGGGCATTCGTCACCGCGGCGGGCATCACCTTGCACCTTCGCCTGGTGAGGGGGCGCAACACCCACCACATCCTGGAGGCCAGCTTCAAGGCGGTGGCCCGAGCGCTTCGCGACGCGGTGCGCGTCGAAGGGGCGCGGATCCCCTCCACGAAGGGTGTCCTGGCATGATAGCGGTCCTCGACTACGGCATCGGGAACCTTCGCTCCGCCCAGCGTGCCCTGCAGCGAGTGGGCGCACACGCTGTGCTTGCCACCTGCCCCGAGGAGGCCGAAGGGGCCGACGGCTTCGTGCTCCCCGGGGTGGGGGCTTTCGGGGCATCTCGGAGAGCCCTGGCTCGCACCGGGCTGGACACCGTTGCCCGGCAAGCCGTCACCAAGGGCCTGCCTCTACTCGGGGTGTGCGTCGGCCTCCAGCTCCTCTACGAGGGCTCCGAGGAGGACCCCGGCGTGGACGGACTGGGTATCCTGGTAGGGCGCAACAGAGCGCTTCCTTCCACCGAGAAACGTCCCCAGATGCAGTGGAACATTGCCAACCCGTGCAACTCCGAACGGCGCAGCCGCCTAGTCGAGAGCCTGCCTTCGAAGCCGTGGGTCTATTTCGTGCACTCCTATGCCCCCGAGGTGACTGAGGACACCGTGGCCACCTGCGACTATGGCGCCCCGGTGGTCGCCGCCGTCGAGCGAGGGCCCCTGTGGGGCACCCAGTTCCATCCCGAGAAGTCCGGAGCAGTCGGCCTTGGGCTCCTGGCGGCCTTCGTCACGATCTGCGCACCCGACGCCAACCTGGCGAGGGCCTGACAACCCCGATGGACCTCTTTCCCGCCATCGACCTGCGAGACGGCCGCTCGGTGCGCCTCGTCCAGGGCGACTTCTCCCGCGAGAAGGCCTTCGGAGACCCGGTGTCCTGCGCCGAGGAGATGGTGGCGGCGGGGGCACGTCACCTGCACGTGGTCGACCTGGACGCGGCCCGCACCGGCGAGCCCGTCAATCGCGAG
The DNA here is from genome assembly GCA_050744085.1 of Acidimicrobiales bacterium. Lineage (GTDB taxonomy): Bacteria > Actinomycetota > Acidimicrobiia > Acidimicrobiales > JAJPHD01 > JAVKSL01. The sequence goes on along the minus strand of JBOGGU010000104.1, from coordinate 15,716 downwards.
GTGGTGGCCGCCATCGTCACGAAGGTGGCCGACAAGGCAGTGTTCGTGCAGGCGGGAGGGGGCATCAGGGACGAGGCCGCCGCCAAGGCCCTCCTCGACCTGGGCGTCGCCCGGGTGGTCCTGGGTACCGCAGCGGTGGAGCGACCCGGGCTGGTCCGCCGTCTCGCCCGCCGGTACCCTGGTCGCACCGCGGTGGCTCTGGACTACTGCCGGGCGGGGCTCTGCGACGTCTCCCGCCCGATGCCAGCCGGTGCGTCGGGGGTGTCGCTGGCCAATGCCAAGGTGGCGGTGAGGGGTTGGACCTCGGTCTCGGGCGAAAGCCTCCTCGAGGTGCTGTCCAGCTTCGAGGACGCAGGGGCGGCTGCGGTGATGGTCACCGACGTCGGCCGGGACGGCACCCTCGCCGGCCCCGACCTGGCCGGCCTGGCGGCGGTCCTGGAGGCCACCTCGATGGAGGTGGTCGCGTCGGGTGGCGTGGCGAGCTTGGCGGACCTGGAGGCCCTGGCCCGCTTGGGGAGGCCCGGACGCCGACTGGCAGGGGCGATTGTGGGGATGGCCCTGCGGGAGGGCCGCTTCAGCGTGCCCGAGGCGCTTGCCGCGTGCGCAGCGTCCGAGTAATCCCCTGTCTGGACGTCCACGACGGCCGGGTGGTGAAGGGGGTCAACTTCGTCTCGCTGCGTGACGCGGGCGACCCCACCGAGCTGGCTGCCCGCTACGACGCCGAGGGGGCCGACGAGGTGGTCTTCTTGGACATCACCGCCTCGGCTCACGGACGCGACAACATGGTGGAGGTGGTGCGCCGTACCGCAGACGCGGTCTTCATCCCGCTCACCGTCGGAGGCGGGGTTCGCACCGTCGACGACGCCAGGCGGCTGCTGCGTGCCGGGGCGGACAAGGTGGCCCTCAACACCACCGCTGTCCTGCGCCCGGCGCTGGTGGCCGAGCTGGCGAGCGAGTTCGGGGCGCAGTGTGTGGTGGTTGCCATCGACGCCAAGCGCCGAGCCAACGGCGCCCCAGGCTGGGAGGTCTACACCCACGGGGGGCGCCAGCCGGGTGGCCTCGACGCCCTCAGCTGGGCTCTGGTCTGCGAGCGCCTCGGAGCCGGCGAGCTGCTGGTCACCTCGATGGACCGCGACGGCACGCGGGGCGGCTTCGACCTGGCCCTCACCAGGGCCGTTGCGGACGCCTGCACTGTCCCGCTCGTAGCCAGCGGTGGAGTCGGCAGCCTCGACGATCTGGTGGCAGGGGCGGTCCAAGGAGGCGCGGATGCGGTCCTGGCCGCCTCTATCTTCCACTATGGCGAGCACACCGTGGCCGAGGCCAAGGCGCACCTGGCGGCGGCGGGGGTGACAGTGAGGCCTGCATGAGGGCTACCGTGATTGCGATGCCCTCCCCGAGACCAGCCCAGCCGGACTCCAAGCAGCCGATCACCATGTGCTCGGACCGGGTGCTGGTCCAGGTGCCCGAGACCGAGGGGGAGCGCCACTCGCGCTCGGGCATCCTGATCCCGGCCACTGCGCAGGTCTCCAAGCGGCTGGTCTGGGCCGAGGCCGTGGCCGTGGGGCCGAACGTGCGCACGATAGCTCCAGGGGACAAGGTGCTGTTCAGCCCGGAAGATCGCTACGAGGTGGAGGTGAGCGGCGAGGACTACCTGCTCCTTCGCGAGCGCGACATCCACGCGGTGGCCAGCGAGCGCATCGACGGCGGCACCGGGCTGTACCTGTGAGCAACCAGGGGTCGTCAAAGTCCCCGAGGGAACAACTTGGGCGGACCCCCCCAGGTCCAGCCGTCGATGAAAGCTACACCGGCCTTCGGCCGCCCAGGTTGTTCCCTCCTGGGCTTTGCGTGGCCACCCCGCTGGCGGCGGACGAGAGCATTATTCCTATGGTCAAGTACAACCGCGACGGGCTGGTGCCGGCGGTGGTCCAGGAGGCCACCAGCGGGGCGGTCCTGATGCTGGCGTGGATGAACGAGCTGGCCCTGCGCCGGACCCTTGCGACCGGGCGGAGCTGGTTCTGGAGCAGGAGCCGGGCCGAGATGTGGTGCAAGGGCGAGACCTCCGGGGACCGCCAGTGGGTCCGACGGGCGTACCTCGACTGCGACGGCGACACCGTGCTCTTGGTGGTGGACCAGGAGGGAAGGGGCGCGTGCCACACCGGCGACCCCACTTGCTTCTCGCGCGCCCTTGGAAATTCCGAGCGCTAGCGCCTTGCGAGCCCCGGTCCCCTCGCCCACTCTCGAGGAGTTCTGCCGCTTGGCGGCCTCTGCCAGTGTGGTCCCGGTCTGGCGTGAGCTGCTCGCCGACACGCTCACCCCGGTCTCGGCGTTCATGGGCCTGGTCGGCGACGGTGAGGGATTCCTGCTGGAGTCGGTGGAGGGCAGCGAGCACTGGGGGCGCTACTCTTGGGTTGGCCGCCGCCCGGTGGCGACCCTGGTGGCTCGGGACGGTCGCATCGAGGTCGAGGGGCGTCTGGCGCCCTCGGTCGAGCTGGGTCGGGGGGTGCTGGCCGCAGTGGAGGGGATCCTGGGGGCCTACCGCTCGCCGGTGCTCGCCGAGCTGCCGCCCCTGCACGGCGGGTTGGTCGGCTACCTGGGTTATGACGTGGTGCGGGAGGTGGAGCGCCTGGTCGACGTGCCCCCCGACGACCAGGGATACCCCGATGCCGTGGTCAGCGTGATAGGCCAGCTGGCGGCTTTCGACGGCTGGCGCCAGCGGGTCGTGCTGATCGACAACGTGGTGGTGGCCCCCGGCTGGGGCCGCGCCGAGCTGGTGGCGGCGTGGGAGGCGGCAGGGGAGCGGCTGGAGGAGATGGCCGGCCAGCTGGCGGTCCCGCCCGGCTTCGCCGCGCTGTTGCCACCGCCGGTGCCCGGCGAGGCCTTGCCGGTCGTGCGCCGCACCGTGTCGTCGGGTGACTACTATGCCGCGGTCGAGGTGGCCAGGGAGCACATCCTGGCCGGGGACGCCTTCCAGGTGGTGCTCTCGCAGCGTTTCGACCTGGAGCTGGGGGCGGAGCCGTTCGACGTGTACCGGGTGCTTCGCCAGGTCAACCCCAGCCCGTACATGTATTTCCTGCGGCACCGGGCGTTGAGCGTGGTCGGCTCCTCGCCCGAGCCGATGGTCCGCCTGCTCGACGGGCGGGTGGTGTCCCGCCCGATCGCCGGGACCCGGCCGCGGGGATCGACGGAGGCAGAGGATGCCCTGCTTGGGGCTGAGCTGGCCGAGCACCCCAAGGAGCGTGCCGAGCACGTGATGCTGGTGGACCTGGCCCGCAACGACGTAGGCCGGGTAGTCGCCTACGGCACCGAGTCGGTGGACGAGATGATGACCCTGGAGCGCTACAGCCACGTGATGCACATGACCTCGCAAGTCTCGGGGTCCTTGCGGCCGGGGCTGGGGCCGGTGGACGTGCTCCGGGCCACCCTGCCGGCCGGGACGGTCTCTGGGGCGCCGAAGGTGAGGGCCATGGAGATAATCGACTCGTTGGAGCCCACCAAGCGGGGGCCTTACGCTGGGGTCGTGGGATACTTGGACTTCTCGGGGAACCTGGACACCGCCATCGCCATCAGGACCATGGTTGTTGGCCCGGATGGGCGTGCCTCTGTCCAGGCTGGCGCCGGGATCGTGGCGGACAGCGACCCGGTAGCCGAGGACGCCGAGTGCGCCGCCAAGGCCGCGGCGCTGCTGGCCGCGGTCCCCGCCGCCCGTCGCATGACCGCCGCCCGGCGGGATGCCAGGTGCGCGCTGTGAGCGAGTCGGCTGGAGCTGGCGTGGCGGCCGCTGCGTTGGCTGCCGACTACCAGGCGTTGCGCCATGGCCTGGGGGCGGTTTGGGTTGAGCGCGACGTGGTGAGGGCGACCGGCCGTGAGGCCGTCGCTTACCTGCAGGGCCAGCTGAGCCAAGACGTGGCCGCCCTGGCCGTGGGTGGCTCCGCGCCCTCGCTGCTCCTGTCGCCGCAAGGCAAGGTGGATGCGTGGCTGCGGGTGAGCCGGGTTGCGGAGGACGGCTTCTTGTTGGACACCGACGCCGGATGGGGAGAGGCGGTGGTGGCGCGACTGGGTCGATTTCGCTTGCGCTCCAAGGTGGAGCTGAGTCTGGTGGCCGGCTGGCGTTGCCTGGCCCTGCGCGGGCCGGGGGTGCCCGGGCCGGGAGCCTCCGAGCCGGCCGCCGTGGCCCCCGCGCTGGCGGTGCTGGCATTCTGGCCTGGTGTCGCGGGGGTCGACCTCCTGGGCGAGTCGGTGCAGGTCCCGACCGGCGCCCGGCTCTGTGGCCACGATGCGTTCACGGCGCTGCGGGTGGAGGCGGGGGTGCCGGCGATGGGCTCGGAGCTTTCCGAGCGAACGATCCCCGCGGAGGCCGGGTTGGTGGAGGGCTCGGTGAGCTTCACCAAGGGCTGCTACACCGGGCAGGAGCTGGTGGCCAGGCTGGACTCCCGGGGCAATCGGGTGCCGCGGCGCCTGCGCGGGGTAATGGTAGAGTGGGGGCTGTTGGAGGGCGTCGAGCCGAGCCCAGCCGCTGGCGCCGAGCTCCTGAACGGGGAGAAGGTGGTTGGCGCGCTCACCACAGTCGCCAGCTCGCCCGGCCTCGAGTCGGTGGTGGCCCTGGCCTACGTGCGCCGTGAGGTCGATCCCCCGGCCGAGCTCACCCTGCGCTGGTCAGGCGGAACCCTCCCGGCTCAGGTCCGCGAGCTGCCGCTGATCGCTGTCGAGGCCTGAGCGCCCACCGGGCCCCTACCGGCCCGGGTCCTTCGGTGGCTGCACCCACCCGGCGTTCGACACTCCCCGGCGCTCGTAGAACAGGCAACCCTGCGGGCAGGCGAATGGGAGGCTGTCGTTGGCTCCCATCCGGCAGCGCTCGATCCGCTCGCCCCTGCCGCCGACCGTTTGCATGATGTAGTGACGGCAATCCTCGTTCACGGCCATGGATCCCATGCTGCCAGACCGGCGCGTCGGATGGCGCTCACCCCCCTGGCCCGAGCGGCGGTAGGGTCGAGGCAGTGGAGGCTACGCCGGCGATTTGGCAGGAGATGGTGCGCTGGAGCGAAGCCCTGGCAGGCATCGCGCGCACCGGCCTCGGCTTCACCCAGAGCCTGTACGAACAGGAGCGCTTCGAGGAGATCCTGAAGGTGGCCGCGGATATCCGGGTGGCAGCGGGCGTGACCGACGAGATCGAGGACCCGGCGGGGCTGGTCCACGACTGGCTGGAGGCGGTGGGGGCTGGGGTGGCCGGCTATGTCACCCCCAAGGTCGCCGTCGGGGCGGTGGTGGGAAACGAGGACCACGAGATGCTGCTGGTTCGGCGCGCGGACTCAGGGGCCTGGCTGTACCCGACCGGATGGGCTGACGTGGGCTACTCGGCCTCCGAGGTAGTGGTCAAGGAGGTGAAAGAGGAGACCGGGATCGACGTCGAGCCGACCCGGGTGATCGCGGTCCTGGACGGGTTGCGCCAGGGCTTCCACCGGATCCCGCTCTACTCTGTGGTGTTCCAGTGCCGCGCAGTCGGCGGGGTGCTGGCCCCCCACCCCCTGGAGTGCGCGGACGTGGGCTGGTTCGGCGAGGAGGAGCTTCCCCTCCCGCTGATCGGGGCGGCTCACTGGAGCGCCCACGCCTTCGCAGCGCTGCGCGACGAACGGGTGGACGTTCTCTTCGACTCGCCGCGCCGCCCGCCCTGGCGCATGGAGGCTTAGCGGCATGGAGGCTTAGCGGCATGGAGGCTTAGCGGCACCGCGGCTTAGCGGCATCGCGGCTTAGCGGCATCGCGGGTACGATCTGTCACTGTGCTGGCGCGGTGGTTCAATCCGAGGGCGCTGCTACTCCACCTGGCAGTGCTTATCTGGTCTCCCGGGTGCGTCATCGCGGGGATCTGGCAGGTGAACGTGGCTCTCTCGGGGCTCCGGCTGGCCTGGGTCTACAGCATCGAATGGCCGGTGTTCGCGGTGTTCGGCTTGTTTGTCTGGTACCACCTGATAGTGGACGACCCCGAGACCGTAGGGGCGAGGGGGCTGCGGCGGGCCCGCCAGGCCGCCGGCATCGCTGAGCCATCCGAGGCCCGGCCCTCGCCGGTGGTGCGACGGCCCGAGGCCGAGGACGAGCGTTTGGCTGCGTACAACGACTACCTGGCAGCGTTGGCCGCCAACGACCGTCGCAAGAGCCTTCGCCACCCGTGAAGGCGCTCCTTCGATACCGGGTCATGGCCTACATCGTGGGGATCGGCTTGATCATCCTGGTGCTTGTCGGCGTGCCCCTCCAATATGCCGCGGGTGAGCCGGCCGTGGTGAGCATCGTGGGGCCGATCCACGGGATCCTCTACGTCGTCTACCTCCTGGCAGCTTACGACCTGTCCCGCAAGGCGCACTTCAAGCTGGGCCAGCTGGTTGCCATGGTGGCGGCTGGGTTCGTGCCGTTCCTGGCCTTCTACGTGGAGCGACGCACCACCAAGCGCATCAACCGGGACTTGGCGGCGCTCGGCGATACGAGCGGCTGAGCGGAGTTCGGAATGCCCGCCGTCGCGGGTTGCGAATGGTGGTTATACACGCTATGCGTGTACAACCACCATTTGGACCGGGCCCCGCTCCCGCAGGCGAGCACGACCACGCCGAGCAGCACGATCATCGGCCCGGCGTTGGGGTCTGTTGCCTGGCCACCGTAGAGCTGGCCCAGGCCCTGGCCGATCACCCAGTCCGCCAGAGCCAGCGCGATTCCCAGCGCGATTGCGGTCCGTCGGGGCCAGCCTCCGATCAGGGCAACCACGCCAATGAGGCCCTCCAAGACCGTCAGGCCAGTGACCAGCCCGTTCCCGCTGGAGAGGATCCAGGCAGCCACCGAGTAGTCCCAGCTGGCCAGCCAAGCTGGGGCGGAGGGGGCCAGAGCCAGGGGTGACCCGGCGAGGGCGTCAGCGCTGGCCTGTGACGGCAGGGAGAGCAGTACCATCCCTCCGAGCCAGAGGAGCGCCCAGGCCCCGACCACCCACCGCCGCGGAGGCAGGTCAGAGCTCGCGGCCCCCAGCCAACGTCCGAGGCGCCATCTACGGGTCTTCGACCCTTCCGATCCCGCCGGCCAGACAGCGGCGCCCACCACCGCGTAGAGCAGGGCAGAGCCGGGCGCGCCGCTGATAATCGCAGCGTGTCCGCTCGCGATGCCCCCAAGCCCCTCGCCCAGGTACCAGATCCCCAGCGCCCACACGATTGACGCGCCCAGGGCGACTCGCGCGGTGGGGCGGATGAGCAGGCCGAGGCCGATGGCCAGCTGGATGGCGCCAAAGGCGGCGTCGGCAGCGACGTGGTGGACCAGGATGATCCCCGAGGCCCACAGGATGGGTTGCGACACGAACGCGGGCTGGCCTGCGGCGTAGGTGTCAAGGGTCAGCTTGGCGAAGTCCGGGGAGAGCATGAAGGGCTGGAGCTGGAGGAGGCCGTCGAAGAGCCACAGCGCGCCGAGGACGACCTGGATGTGGCGTCGCGTGATGTGCAGGGCCTACCTCCTCGAGACGTGGCCAACCGTGGCCAGTGCTGCTGAGCGGAAATGCCGTGTGTGTCGCTTGTAGGGGCTTAACCGCTCTGAACAGGGTCGATGCATTTGGGCGACACACACGGCATTTCCGCGGCGCAGCACTAGGTGCGAACCGTTGCCCTTTCGTGGATTCGGTGCAGGGGTGACCCTCAGATGGGGGCCAACGCGGGGCCCCGGGCTCCGGCAACCGGGCTCCGGCAACCGGGCTCAGGTCGCGGGGAGCTGTGCGCCAGAGGGCCGCTTGTTGGCGCCGTCGGCCATCGCGTCGAGGGACACGGCCGGCACGGGTACCGGCGCCTCCTCGTCGGGCTCGTCTCCCGGCCTGACGTCGGAGTCCCGGAGCGTGTAGCCCCCACCCGGCGCTCGTTCGATGATGCTCGGACGTTTGCGCTTGCCGGCCATCGGGACCCCGGAAAGCTCCTTGCAGATCACGTAGGCGATGAAGCCGGTTATGAAGGGCAGGATGATCAGTAGGTAGCGCAGGGTCGGGAGCACCACGCTCAGCGAGATCGAGAAGAAGTTCGCGAGCAGGTCCGTTGCGCTGGCGATGAACAGGACCGCGAAGAACGTGAACACGCCCACTCCGATGGCCGTGCGCAACGGGGCGTCCCTGGGCCTGTCGAGCAGGTGGTGCGAGCGCCGGTTGTCCTTGGTGAACTTGGCCTCGATCCACGGCCAGGCGATCAGGAACGGGACCGCGACGCCCGGCATCAAGATGGCGGGGAAGAACAAGGTAGGGATCATGTGCCCCATCATGTTCACCTCCCATCGAGGCATCAGGCGAAGAGCGCCGTCCAGCCAGCCCATGTACCAGTCCGGCTGGACCAGGTAGGTGACCTTGTAGGGGACGTACGGGCCGTAGAGCCAGATCGGGTTGACCTGCGCCAGCCCGCCGAGCAGGGCGATGACCCCGAAGATCATAAGGAGAAGGCCGGTGGTCTTGAAGACGAACCCGGGCCAGACCGGGGTCCCCACCACGTTGCGCTCGGTGGCACCGTGGCCTGGGAACTGGGTGTGTTTCTGGTGCCACAATAGTGCCAAATGGACTACCAGGAGGCCGACGATGATCCCAGGTAGCAGGAAAACGTGGATGATGTAGAAGCGGTAGTCGTAGCTGGTTCCCGGGAAGTTGCCCCCGAACAGGAAGAACGTCAGGTAGGTCCCCACCACTGGGATCGCCAGGGTGACCGAGAACAAGATGCGGATGCCGGTGCCCGAGATCAGGTCGTCGGGCAGCGAGTAGCCGAGGTAGCCGTTGATGAGGGCGAGGAACATCAACAGGACACCGATCACCCAGTTGAGCTCCCGAGGGCGGCGGAACGCACCGGTGAAGAAGATCCGGCACATGTGGACGACGATGGCCCCGATGAAGATGTCGGCCGACCAGTGGTGCATCTGGCGGAGGACCAGCCCACCCCTGACGAACAGGCTGATGTTGATCACCGAGGAGTAGGCATCCGAGACGCTCTGGCCGTCGAGGGGCTTGTACGGGCCGTGGTAGACGTGGTGGGTCAGGGACGGGTTGAAGAAGAAGGTCAGATAGACGCCGGTGATGATGACCACGATGAACGAGTAGAGGGCGATCTCGCCGATCATGAAGGACCAGTGGTCGGGGAAGATCTTGTTGAGCGTCTTCTTCGTCCAGTGGGCCATCCCGAGGCGGTCGTCCATCCACTCGGCCAGCCGGCCGCCCGCCTCGGCGAGCTGCTGGACGGCCTGCTCGGACGTCTGGGGGATCATCGGTAGTAGCCCCCCTTGGGCAGGGGGCCCCGCTCCCAGAACCCGGGGCCGATCGGCTCCAGGTAGTCGTGCCGGGCCCGGAAGTTCCCCTGGCCGTCGGTGTAGATGGCGAGCTGGGGCAGGGGACGGGGGGCGGGGCCGAAGATCGGGAACGCCCCTTCCAGGATGTCGAACAGGGACTGGTGGCAGGGGCACAGGAGCTGCTGGGTCTGCGCCTCGTACAGGGAGACCGGGCACCCCGCGTGGGTGCAGACCTTGGAGAAGGCCAGGTAGCCGTACGGCGACCAGCTCTTCGGTCCCTGCCTGGTCTCGATGGGGTCGGTCGCCACGTGGATGAGCAGGGTCTGGGCCGTCTGCTGGATGTTCGGGTCGGCCTCCCCGCCCTCGGGGAAGACGGTGATGTAGCCGCCGACGTCGATGTCGGACACGTTCACGGGCGTGCCGTCGTCGCGCACCAGGCGGGTGCCCTTCTTCCAGGCCGTGTGGAACAGGCTCTGCTTGGGCTGGGGGCCGAGGGAGCGGAGGGGGAAGATCAGCACGGCCCCGACGGCCGCCCCGGCCGCCCCGAGCAGGCCCATCAGCATCCTGCGCCGGCCGAGGACGACGGCACCCCTCCCGAAGGCGCCGACGAAGGCCTGGCGGTCCTCGGGCTTGCTCGCCAGGTCGTGGCGGTCCTCGTAGTCGCGGGCCTCCACGAACGGGCCCTTCGGCATGAGGTACTTGGCCCAGGCGGCCAGGCCGGCCCCCAGGGCTCCGAAGGCCAGGCCCAGGAAGCCGCCCTCGATCTGGGTCTGGCCGCCCACCGAGTACGTCGTGGCCAGGGCGACGGCGGCGAAGAAGCTGATGACGAACAGGGAGGCGACCAGGGCCTCGGCCCTCCTCGGGTGGCGGCTGGCCGGCTTCAGGCGGGGGTCGTCAGCCGAGACCGGCACCGTGGCCGCGGCAGGCAGCTCGTCGCTCACTCGGCCCGCCTCACCCGGTCCCCGACCCAGTAGATGAACAGCAGCGCCCCTCCGAGGCCGATGAACAGGGCCACGAAGCCCTCGGTGATGGGGCCGATGTGGCCGAGCCCGTGGCCGCCCTTGTCGTAGGGCTGCTGGATTCCCCCCCGGACCACGTAGTCCACGATGTCGTAGATCTGCTGCTGGGTGAACTCCCCGGGGCCGAAGCGCGGCATGTTGCCCGGCCCGGTCCGCATGGCCTCGGCCACCTGGGTGGAGCCCACCCGGTAGAGGGACGGGGCCGAGAGCCCGTTGGAGAGGGCGTCGCCCACGCCCGTGACGCCGTGGCAGCCGGCGCAGTTCGTAGCGAACAGGGCGAACCCGGCCCCCATGTTCGCCCCCTTCAGGTCGATGTTGGGGATGCCGGGGCCCCCCGGCGCCAGTGAGGTCACGTACTTGACGATGTCACGGATCTCCCGGGGGTTGAAGCGGGGCTTCTTGACGGGGGCTTCCGCCGCCGGGAAGGAGAGCGGCATCCGCCCGGTGGACACCCAGAAGTCGACGGTGGCCGCCCCGAGCCCCTGGAGGTTCGGGGCCCGGCTCGACCCGAGGGCGGTCGCGCCGTGGCAGCTGGCGCAGTTCGCCTGGAAGAGGTCGTGGCCCTTCTGCACGCTGGCCTCTGCGAGGGAGACGGTCGACGGCGGCGACGAGACGCCCGTCGTGGTGGTGAGGGCAGGCGCGATCCCGGTGGGCGGGGGCGACGAGGCGCCCCCGGCGGACTGGGCCCGGGCCGGCGGCGCCGAGGCGAAGAACGAGACGCCGATGGCTGCCACGAAGGCCACCAGGGCGGTCGGGACGAGGAAGCGGGTACGCACGCGAGGTCAGTGGACGAGGAAGATGGACAGGTAGAGGGCGACCCAGACGATGTCGACGAAGTGCCAGTAGTAGCTGACGGCCTGGAAGACGACCCTCTCCCCCGGGTCGCCGCTCGGGCCTGCCATCCGTCCTACCAGGCCGATCATGGCCACCAGGCCGACGATCACGTGGAGGCCGTGGATCCCGGTCATCACGTAGAACAGCGAGCCGAAGGCGTCGGTGGAGGCGGAGAACGGCACCTTGGTCCACTCCACCGCCTGGGAGAGGACGAAGGTGGCGCCCATGACGAACGTGAGGGCGAGCCACCACCGGGCCGCGTTGCGATTGTTGTGCTCCTCCTCCCACACCGCCTTCTGCATCGTGACGCTGGACATGACCAGCACCCAGGTGAAGGCGGCCGACTGGTAGACGTCGAGCGTGTCGCCGGGCGGCGGCCAGGTGACCGCGTGGGCCCGGATCGTGTAGTACGCGGCGAACAGGCCGCTGAAGAACATCAGCTCGGAGCCGAGCCAGATCATGACCCCGACGCCCAGCATGGACGGCCGCCCGGGAGGGGCCGGTGCGACCGGGCGCTGGACGGCGATGGCCTGAGTCATCGGCCCCAGTTTCTAGTCGAACGGCGCCGGCGTTGACACATCGTGCAAAAGGGTGGCCGCGGCCCCCCGGGGACGCTTCCCCGGGGTCAGGGCCAGAGACGATCGACCACCCAGGCGCCGGCGCCCGGGGCCCCGCCCGTCCCGGCGCGCCGGTAGCGGATCCGGTCGTGGAGGCGGTCCGGGCGCCCCTGCCACAGCTCCACGGTCTCTGCCCCGACCCGGTAGCCGGCCCACCACGGGGGGAGCGGGACAGGGCCGCCGTTGAAGCGGGCGGCCATCGCCTCGACCTCCTCCTCCAGCTCTGCCCGGGACGGGAGCACCTCGCTCTGGCGGGAGGCCCACGTCGCCAGCTGGCTCCCACGGGGCCGGGTGGCGAAGTAGGCGGCCGCGTCCTCGTCGCCGGTGGGAGCGACGGGGCCGGTGACGCGGACCTGGCGGCCCAGCTCCCGCCAGTGCAGGACGAGGGCGGCCCACGGGTTGGCCGCCAGCTCCCGGCCCTTCTCGCTGGAGCGGCTCGTGTAGAAGACCAGGCCGCCGGCGTCCACGGCCTTCAGCAGGACCATGCGGGCGGAGGGCCTGCCGTCCGGGGCGGCAGTGGCGAGCGTCATGGCATTGGGCTCGATGATCCCGGCCACCGTGGCGTCGTCCAGCCAGGCCCGGACCTGGGCGAGCGGGTCGGACGTGGGAACCAGGTCCTCGGGGCGCTCGGGCACGCCGACGATCATGGCGCGCCGGCGGCTCCGGAGGCGGCCGGCCGCCCGGGTGCGAGCGCGCCCGGCAGGTCCCGGGCGTGGAGCACCGTGAGCCGGCGGGTGGCGCGGGTCAGGGCCACGTACAGGGCCCTCAGGCTGTGCTCCTCCACTATCGACGCCGGCTCCACCACGACGACGGCGTCGAACTCCAGGCCCTTGGCCAGGTCGAGGGAGAGCACCGTCACAGGGGCCAGGAGGGACTCCGCCGAGGTGACGGGCAGGCCGTGGGCCAGCAGCGCCCGGGTGAGCTCGGGGACGAGCGGGGCGGCCGCCACCACCCCGACGGTGCCGTCCCGGACCCGGGCGAGCTCGAGCCGGGCCCGGCCGGCGGCCTCTGCCGCGAGCTCCCCCGGCGCCGCCCTTCGCACGACGGGCAGCACCCCTGTGGAGCGCACCGAGCGGGGCGGCCGGAGGCCAGGGGCGGCCACGGCCAGCACCTCGGCCGCCAGGTCCATGACCTCGGAGGGAGTGCGGTAGTTCACGCTCAGCTCGGCCATCCGTACCCGGCCCCGGCCGCCGCCGAGCAGGCCGGCGATGGCGTCCCAGCTGGTGGCCGCGTGCGGCCCGGTCGCCTGGGCGATGTCCCCGACGACCGTCATCGACCCGGAGAGGGAGCGTCTGGCCAGCATGCGCAGCTGCATGGGCGACAGGTCCTGGGCCTCGTCGACCACGATGTGCCCGTAGGTCCGGGGAGCCTCTCCCGCCGTGGCGCGGGCGACCGGGCCGAGGAGGACGCGGGCCTCGTCGAGGAGCGGGATGTCTGCCTTGGTCCAGGGGATGGTGGCGAGGGATGCGGACCGGGGCCGCCGGAGGAGGACCTGCTCCGCGGGATCGAGGAGGCCGCTGCCGGCCAGGGCGATCAGGGGCGGCGCCCCGTACAGGTCGTGCAGAAGCTCCTCGGGGTGGAGGCGCGGCCACATCCGGTCGAGGGCCTCCGCCACCCGAGGAGCCCTGCGCAGGGCCCGGACCAGCTCGGCCTCGTCCTCACCGCCCGGGGCCGGGTCCTTGCCGCCGGCATCGACTGCGGAGAGGCCCGCGGCCGGGCGGCCCTCTCCCACGATCTCCATGGCCCGGCGGTACTGGTCGGCCAGCCTGGCGACCAGGAGCGACTCGACCAGGCGCCGGCGCCCGTTGTGGGTCCCGTGGCGCCGGCGGGCGCTCCGCACGATCCGGCCCAGCTCGGCCGAGCCGAGGCGGAGCACCGCTGCCCCGAAGGGGACCGCCAGGTCGTGGCGAGGCGGGCGCTGGCGGCTCCGCACCGCGGCCGCGAGGACGGAGGCCATCCGGGCCTCGCCCTTCAGGCGGGCCGCTGCCACCGGCTCCACGACCCTCGCCGGGACGCCTGCCAGCAGTCCCTCGACCGTCGACGACGTCACCCCGTTCTCCCCGAGGGACGGCAGGACCTGCTCGATGTACCTGAGGTAGAGGCGGTTGGGCCCGATGACGAGGACGCCCTGCTGCTCGAGCGGGAAACGGTGGGTGTAGAGGAGGTACGCGGCACGGTGGAGGGCGACGGCCGTCTTGCCGGTGCCCGGCCCCCCCTGTACGACGAGCAGTCCGGGCAGCGGGGCCCGGATGACCTCGTCCTGCTCCCGTCGGACCGTGGCGACGATGTCCCGCATGCGGCCGGAGCGCGACCGCTCCATGGCCGCCAGGAGGGCGCCGCTCGGGACCTCCAGGTCCTCGTCCCCGGCAACGGGAGCGCCGGGCTCGCCCGGCGCCCTCTCGGGGCGGGGCCGGCCGGGGAGGGCGAAGAGCTCGTCCTCGATCCCGAGCAGGCTGCGCCCCTCGGTGGCGAAGTGGCGGCGGCGGGTGAGGCCCATCGGGTCGGCCCCGGTGGCCCGGTAGAAGGGCTCTGCCACCGGGGCCCGCCAGTCCACGACAAGGGGCTCCAGGTCTGGCCCGGAGACGGCGAGGCGCCCGATGTGGTAGCTGGGACCTCCGGCGCCGTCGTCGGGCCCAGGCCCCACCAGGTCGATCCGCCCGAAGCAGAGGGAGCGGTCCCCGATGTCCAGCTGCTCGAGGCGCTGGAGGCCGGTCCGCACGATGACGTCCCGCTCCTCCCTGGCCTGGTGGGTGCCGCCCCGGCCCTGGTCCAGGACCGAGACCACGAGCAGCCGGGCCGCGTCGCGCATGGCCTCGAGTCGCTCGTAGGCCTGGCCGATGTGGGCCTGCTCGGCTGGGAGATCGGGATGCGGCGCCAACGGGAGAGGGACGTCCGGACCGCCGGATGTCGGAACGTCGATCATAGGCGGCTTCGCGGCCGGCCTCGGATAGCCTCGGCGAGCGTGCCCGTGACGTGCCAGCTCGCATGAGCGCCGGCGCCAGGACGCTTCCCGGAGAGCGCCTCCAGGGCTTGCCGTTCCTGCAGGCCTGCCGGTGCCGTCCGGCGAGCCGGGTGCCGGTGTGGTTCATGCGCCAGGCCGGCCGGTCCCTGCCCGAGTACCGGGCCCTGCGGGGCGACGGCAGCATCCTCGACGCGGTGGCCCGCCCCGAGCTGGCGGCCGAGCTCACGCTCCAGCCGGTCCGGCGCTACGGGGTGGACGCCGCCGTCCTCTTCTCCGACATCGTGGTGCCCCTGGCGGCCGTCGGGTTCGGGGTGGACGTGGTGCCGGGCCGGGGCCCCGTGGTCGAGCACCCCTTCCGGGAGGCCGGCGACCTCCGCCGCCTCCGGCCCCTCGAGCCCGACGTCGACACCCCCTTCGTCCTGGAGACCGTGCGCAGCCTGGCCGCCGAGCTGGCCGTGCCCCTGATCGGCTTCGCCGGGGCCCCGTTCACTCTGGCGAGCTACCTGGTCGAGGGGGGGGCGTCGCGGAGCTACGCCCGGACCAAGGCCCTGATGCACGCAGACCCGGACCTGTGGCGCCTCCTCCTCGACGCGCTGGCCGACCTGGCCCTCGCCTCGCTCCGGTCCCAGGTCCTGGCCGGTGCGGCGGCGGTCCAGCTCTTCGACTCCTGGGCGGGGATCCTCTCGGCCGAGGACTACCGGGCCCTGGTCCTGCCGGCGAGCCGCCGGGTCCTGGAGGGACTGGCCGACCTGGACGTCCCCCGCATCCACTTCGGGGTTGGGACGGGCGAGCTGCTCGGCCTGATGGCCGGGGCCGGGGCCGAGGTGGTCGGCGTGGACTGGCGAGTGCCGCTGGACGAGGCCCGCCGGCGGGTCGGGCCGGGCCGGGCCGTCCAGGGCAACCTCGACCCGGCCGTCTGCCTGGCGCCGTGGGACGTGGTGGCCGGCCAGGCCCGGGCCGTCCTGGCCCGGGCCGAGGGGAGGCCCGGCCACGTGTTCAACCTCGGCCACGGCGTGC
>JBOGGU010000103.1:0-34781 GCA_050744085.1 Acidimicrobiales bacterium | reverse complement strand
GCGCGACTTGTCCGCACGACCGCATCTCGGCCAGGCTGACGCCGCCATGAGCCAGCAACCACCAGCCGTAGGGAGGGCCCTCGGATGAGCGCTGGGGACACCGCCTGGGTGCTCGGCTCGGCGGCCCTCGTCTTGTTCATGACCCCCGGCCTGGCCCTTTTCTACGGCGGGATGGTCCGCGCGCAGCACGTGCTGGCCATAATCATGCAGTGCTTCGTCTGCATCGGGGTGGTGAGCGTCGCCTGGGTCGTGGTGGGCTTCAGCCTGGCATTCGGCCACGACGCGGGGGGCGGGCTCATCGGCAACCTGGGCCTAGTGGGGCTCGGCCACCTCGGCCAGGGTGTCCCCGGCTTTCACCTCAGCATCCCCCCGCTGGCCTTCATGGCGTTCCAGATGATGTTCGCCATCATCACCCCGGCGCTCATCGCAGGTGGCACCGCAGACCGGCTCCGGTTCCCCGGCTTCGTCGTGTTCATAACGGTGTGGCTGCTCCTGGTGTACTGCCCTATAGCCCACTGGAGCTTCAGCCCCTTCGGGTGGCTGGCTCACCGGGGGGCGCTGGACTTTGCCGGAGGGACCGTGGTGGAGATCAACTCCGGCTTCTCGGCGCTGGCCGCGGTGGTGGTGGTCGGGCGGCGGCGAGGCTGGCCCCACGAGGCAATGGCTCCCCACTCACTGCCCTTGACCCTGCTCGGGGCGGGGATCTTGTGGTTCGGGTGGTTTGGCTTCAACGCGGGCTCGGCTCTGGCGGCAAACGCCGTGGCCGCCCAAGCCCTGGTGAACACCCAGCTCGCCGCAGCCACGGGCCTTCTCGGCTGGATCGTCGCCGAGCGCATGAAGCGCGGCAGGGCCACCACTTTGGGTGCCGCCTCAGGGGCTGTCGCAGGGATGGTGGCCATCACCCCTGCGGCAGGCTACGTGGGCTCCTTGCCAGCGCTGGCGATCGGCTTCGCAGCTGGGGTCATCTGCCTCCTGGCGGTGCAGGTGAAGCTACGGCTGCGCTACGACGACTCACTCGACGTCTTCGCGATCCACGGGATCGGCGGGGTGATCGGCATGCTCCTCGTCGGGGTCTTCGCTGCCCGGGGGATCGACGCAGCGGGCGCCAACGGCCTGGCGTCGGGCGGTGGGTTGGCCCTGCTCGGCCACCAGGCCCTCGCCATGGCGGCCAGCGCCGCCTACGCGTTCGGCGCCACATGGGTGGTGGCCAAGGGCGTGGACCGCTTCGTGGGCCTGCGGGTGAGCCCGTCCGACGAGATCGAGGGGCTGGACATGACCCAGCACTCCGAGCGCGCGTACACTGGGCTGGGCTCTGCTCATCTCGGATCGAAGTAGGCTCGGCCCGGCATGAAGCTCGTCACCGCCATCATCAAGCCGTTCCGCTTCGACGACGTCAAAGAGTCACTCCGTCTCGCCGGGGCGGTCGGCCTCACCGTCTCAGAGGTCCAGGGCTTTGGGCGCCAGCGCGGGCACACCGAGGTCTACCGCGGCGCCGAGTACACGGTGGACCTGGTTCCCAAGCTGCGGATCGAGGTGCTGGTCGGAGACGACGACGCCGAGGCGGTCGTGGCGTCTGTGATCAGCGCAGGCCAGACGGGCAAGATCGGCGACGGCAAGGTATGGGTAACCGCCGTGGAGGACGTGGTGCGGATCCGGACCGGCGAGCGGGGCGCCGAGGCGCTCTGAGCGGATGGCGCCGGGGGGCGCTCCCGGGGTCGGGAGTGGGCCGTGGTCTGGGGCGCAACCGAGCAAGATTCCTATGAAAGAAGGGCGGCGCTAGCGTGGTCGGGTGCCTGAAGCCGGCCAGCGCGTCGTGGCGCCATACGGGTCGTGGGACTCGCCGGTCAGCGCAGAGATGGTGAGCGCGAGCGGCGTCCGGCTGGACTCGCCGCAGGTGGACGGCCGCGACCGGTACTGGCTGGAGGGCCGGCCCGCCGAGCAGGGTCGGGTGGTGCTGGTGCGCCGTTCCGGGGCCACCGTGTCCGACGTGACCCCGCCGCCCTTCTCGGTGCGCACCAGGGCGCATGAGTACGGTGGGGGCGCGTACCTGGCGGCGGGGGGGACTGTTTGGTTCTCCAACTTCGAGGACCAGCGCCTATGGCGGGTCTCGCCGGGGGGCGCCCCTGTGCCGCTGACCGGGCAGCCGGGCGAGGGGGTCAGCTCGGTGCGCTACGCCGACGCCCGCCTGACCCTCGACGGTCGCTGGTTGGTGTGCGTGCGCGAGACGCACCGCGGGCCGAGCTCCTCGGACGTGGTGAACGAGGTGGTGGCGCTGCACGCGGGCGACGGTGCGGGCGCCGACGAGGTGGTCCTGGCGACAGGGCGGGATTTCTACTCCTTCCCCCGCGTCAGCCCCGACGGGCACCGGTTGGCGTGGACCTGCTGGGACCATCCGCTCATGCCCTGGGACGGCGCCGAGCTTTGGGCGGCAGAGCTGGTCCTCGGAGATGCCGGGCTCGCCCTCGGCGCCCCCCGACGGGTGGCCGGGGGCAGGGCCGAGTCGATCTTCCAACCAGAGTGGGGACCGGACGGGCACCTGTGGTTTGTGTCCGATGCAGACGGCGGGTGGTGGAACCTGTGGCGGCACGACCTCGCCAGCGTCCGGAGCGAACGCATTACCTTTACGCGCGGCGAGTGGGGCCGGGCTCAGTGGGCCTTCGGCCTTTCGACGTACGCTTTCCTCGCTGACGGGTCGCTCGTGGGGACCTGGACCGCGGGCGGCGTCGACCACCTCGGGGTGCTGGACCCGGCCTCCAGCACGCTTCGCCCGCTGAACGTCGGCTATAGCGCGATCTCGAACGTGGTTGCGGCCGCTGACGGCGTGGTGCTCAAGGGGGCCTCCGCGACCCGAGGCACCGAGATCGTGGAGCTCGGCGGGATTGGCTCCGGGGCGAGGCCGCCGCCTGTAGTGCTGGCCTCCGCCCCCGACCTGGGCCTCGACCCAGCGGGTATCTCGTTCCCCGAGCCAATCGAGCTCCCCACCTCGGACGGCCTCAGCGCGCACGCCCTTTACTACCCTCCGGCGAGCGCCACGTTCTGCGGGCCTGACGGCGAGCGACCCCCGCTGCTGGTGCTCAGCCACGGAGGCCCGACCAGCGCCGCCCGCTCGGCCTTCCAGCTGAGCGTGCAGTACTGGACCAGCAGGGGTATCGCCGTGGTCGCCGTCAACTACGGCGGGAGCACCGGGTACAGCCGGGACTACCGCGAGCGGCTGAAGGGCGCTTGGGGAGTCCTCGACGTGGATGACTGCGTCAACGCCGCGCTCTACCTGGTCACCCGAGGCGACGTCGACCGGGAGCGCCTGGCCATTCGCGGCGGCAGCGCAGGCGGCTACACGACGCTGTGCGCCCTCACCTTCCGGGACACCTTCGCGGTCGGAGCGAGCTACTACGGGGTCGCCGACGCTGCGGTGCTGGCAGCGGACACCCACAAGTTCGAAGCCCGCTACCTGGACAGCCTGATCGGCCCCTGGCCCGAGGCCGCGGAGCTCTACCGGGCGCGCTCCCCGCTGTTCCACAGCGATCAGCTGGCGTGCCCGGTGATCGTGTTCCAGGGAGCGGATGACCCGGTGGTGCCTCCCAATCAAGCAGAGTCGATGGTGGCCGCCCTGGCCGAACGGGGCCTCCGCCACGCATATATGTGCTTCGAGGGGGAGGCCCATGGGTTCCGTGCGGCCGACACCCTCCGCCGCTGCCTCCTCGCCGAGCTGGATTTCTACGGAGAGGTGCTCGGCTTCGAGCCCGCCGGGGCCAGATCCGGCGAGCACGCGTGAACTGGTCGTGTTTGTAGCCCCTCCAGGTACACAAACACGACCAGATCGCCCGGCGGAGCCCGGCGGAGCCCGGCGGAGGCCTGCGGCGCCCGGCGGAGCCCCGCGGAGACTAGGCCTGCATCTCCTCCACGAAGCGCAGAGCGGAGGCCGTGCATTCGTGGCGCCAGGCTGCCAGGGTGCGATCGAACCCTCGAGCGAGCTGCTGTTGCTGGGCCAATGCCTCCACGATCGGCCCGAGCGCCTCGTGTTGGGCGGCCAGCAGCGGACCCGCATCTGCCCCCAACCGGTCCAGCAGCGCCAGCTTCATCAAGAGCTCGGTCCGAACGTCGCGAGCATGCCGCACCGGTGAGCTCAGCCAGTCGTCGACGAGAAGCTGCCCCTCCTCCGTGACCGTGAACAAGGTCCGCTGAGGCCCGCGGTTGCCGGGCTCCACCCGCACCGCCTCGACCAAGCCTGCCAGGGCGAGTCGGTCGATCGCCCGGTAGACGAGCGGGCGAGGCACGCGATACACCCGTCCGACAGGCCCATCGTCGGCGGTCAGCCGGGCGACTGCGAATCCATGCGTCGGTCCTTCGGCCACCAGCGCCAACACCAAACACTCGGTCAGCGAAATCTCGACGGTGGCTGTCGTGGCCGGTGAACCAGTCGGCATTCTCCCACCCTAGTCCAGTGCTCGTGAATGGCAAATGACGAGATGACTTGCAACCCCGCCCACCACATGCTAGTCTCGGAGCCACTACAAGGTCGGCACGGGCCTGGTTCTCCGCAACCCCCCCTGGGGAACCGGCCCGGCGGCCTCGTAGTGCCCTGGACCTACCGATCCACCATAGCCCTCGTGGCCCGTTGGCAGCGGAGCTCAGATCGCCTCGACCAGCAGATTCACGCCGGCCGCGTCGGCCACCTGGCGAATGTGTGCTTCGTTGGAGGTGACGATCGGACCACCGTCCCCGAGCCGGATGGCGACCTCGACCACGGCAACGTCGGTGATGTCGTCAAGCTTGGAAGCACCAACGAGCTCTCCGACCTTGCGTGCTTGCGCGGCCGTCATGTCCTCGATCTCACACGGGCGCAACAGGTGAACCAAGCGAGCCTGACGAGAGCCACCCCGCCACGCCTGGGCGACGACCGGAGCCGGGACGAGCGGCGTCACGCCCTCAGCGTTGTAGCCGTCGTGCAGTGCCCACATGCGGCGGTCATTGCGCTCGGCGGCGATGAGCGCCCCAGTGTCGTAGGTTACTTTCACCTACATTCGGCCAAGTGAGCGCCGCGCCCGAGCCCGTCCCTCGGCCCGCTCCTCGTCGCTGAGCAGGCCGTTCTCCGCCTCCCACGCCTCGATCCCCCTCCGGCCGTCTTCCAAACGGAGCCGGTGGGCCGCGGTCTCGGCCAGCCACCCGCTGAAGGTGGTTCCGGCCTCGGCAGCAGCCCGCTCTATGTCGGCCGCCAGGTCGGGTTGCAGGGACACGGAACGCTTCTCTCGCACAGCCATGTCCATAGGGTAGCACACTAGGTATGACAGGCAGGCCGAGGGCGCCTGGGGGGCTTCAGTCCCGCTTGAAGTGCTCCCGCAGGTTGCGGCGGGGGGCGCCCGGGGCCTCGTGGTTCGCGCGGACCCGGAAGGACTCGGACAGCTCCTGCCAGCCCTCCCTGCCCAAGAGGCGAAGGTTGCGCTCGAAGTGGACGCTGGCGAAGACCATGACCATGAACCCTGCGCCCCCGAGCCACACCGAGTCGGTGAATGTGGCCAGCAACAGGGCCAGGCCACACCCGAAGCCCAGGCTCGCCCACTTGCACGCTCTGGCCGCCTGCCGAGCGACCGTCTCCGTCTCGAATCGGCGGGCGGTCACCGGGTCGTGCTCGTAGAAGGACCTCTCGATCTCCTCCAGGATCCGCTGCTCGTGCTCAGACAGCGGCATCGGTCCCCCTTGTGTTCCCCCTGCCTACCAGTCCCTGCATCCTCTCCGTCCCTCCACCCACATCATCGCGCACTTCCGCAGATTCTCCCAACGCGCCGGACGCCGGCGACCTCACCCTGTCCTCGAGGTGAACGGCCCATCTCCATCACTTGAGCGTAGAGCCTCGACGAGCCTCAGCGTCCCCCCGATCCGTCGGACCCCACTGGGTGTCCCCCACCTGCTTGACGTCCAGCCCCCGCCGCGGCCGGGCCAGGGCGGCCGGTGCCAGGGCGTCTGCTCCGAAGCGATCCCGGACCGCGCCAACGGCGAGAGATGCGGCGGCCCAGCCGGTCCCGTCCAGGCTCAGCTGGCCGCCGCCCTCGGCCCCGGAACCCTCGCTCAGGCCCGAGACCGAGACGCCCAGCAGCCGCACACCAGGGCTGACGTCGACACCGCTGAGCAGCTCCAGCGCGCACCGGGCGATACCCGGCCCGTCGGAGAGGGCGCCACGATGGCTGCGCGACCGGGTGATCGTCGAGAAGTCCCCGAAGCGGACCTTCAGGGTCACCGTCTTCCCCGCCCGCCCGCCCGTCCTCAGCCGAGCGGCGACGGCGTCGGACATTCGCACCACCTGGCGGTGCAAGAAATCCGCATCGACGTGATCCACCGCATAGGTCTCCTCGTGGCCCACGGACTTGAGCTCCCTGTCTGGCTGCACGGGCCGCGGGTCTCTGGCCCAGGCGAGCTCGTGAAGCTGGCGACCCAGGGCGGGCCCGAAGGTCGCGACCAGGGAGTCCACGGGGACGGCGGCGAGCTGGCCCACCCGCTCGACACCGATGCGAGCCAGCCGCGCGGCGGTGGCCGGGCCGACCCCCCACACCGCCCGCACCGGCAGGGGGTGCAAGAAACCCAGCTCCTCCTCGGCGCGGATGACCACGACACCTGGGCCCGGCTGGGTGCCGCTCAGAGCGGCCAGGGGCTTGGCCGCCTTGGAGGCCAGCTTGGCCAGCAGCTTGCAACGAGCCACGCCCACCGAGCAGTCCAGGTGCAGCCGATCCCTGACCGCGGCCCGGATGGCCCAGGCGACGTCCGGCGCAGGGCCGAAAAGCCGGGCTGCGCCCCTCACGTCGACGAACGCCTCGTCCAGGGCTATGCCCTCCACCAGGGGGCTGAACGACCCGAGCACCTCGTGGAGGGCTTGGCTGACCTGCGCGTAGGTGTCGTAGCTGCCAGCGACCCACACCGCCTGCGGGCAGGCCCGGCGGGCCAGCGCTGACGGCATCGCCGAGTGGACCCCGTAGGCCCGGGCCTCGTACGAGCAGGAGGCGACCACGCCCCGCCTCCCCGTGCCGCCCACGATGACGGGCCGCCCGGCGAGTGTGGGATCCGCCAGCGCCTCGACCGCCACGAAGAACGCATCCATGTCCACGTGCAGGATCCCCGGCTCGGCGGCCCCGGCAGGCTCGGCGGCCCCGGCAGGCCCGGCGGCCCCGGCAGGCTCGGCAGGCATCCGGAGACCTATCCCCGCAACCGCAGGCGGCGGAACGCCTCGGCGTGGGCCACCCTGGCGGCCCGCCCAGCCTCGGCCGCCCGCTGGCGCACAGCCTCACCCAGCCAATCGCCGGAGTCGCCGACCTGGCTGACGTGGCACAGGACGGCCTTGACCTTCTCACCAACCGTCGAGGTGATGTCCACCCACACGTCGGGGGCCAGGGTCCCGGAGAGGTACACGGTGTCCACCTGGTGGGCAGGGCCGGCCTCGGCAAAGTAGAGGGGAAGGGCCGCCGCCGGGGCCACGGCATCGAGAGTCGCCCAGCCGACCACCCGATGGTCCCTGTGGTTCACGTAGTCCTGCCCGAAGAGGACGGCCTCGGGGTCCGGGCACACCACCACCTCCGGTCGCAGCGCCCTCACCAGCGCCACCAGCTCGGATCGCAGGGCGCGATCGTCACAGACCTCCCCGTCGGGATGCCCCAGCAGGTGGTGGCCGGCCAGGCCCAGCACCGCAGCCGCAGCCGCCACCTCGCCGACCCGGCGCTCGGCCAGCGCCGACGGGTCGCAGGCGGGGTCCGCTGAGCCCTTGTCCCCGCTGGTCACGACGACGCTGTGCACCTCCGCCCCGGCGGCCGCCCAGCGGGCCAGGGTCCCCCCGCAAGAGACGTCCGCGTCGTCGGGGTGCGCGTAGATCGCCAGCGCCCGCGCTGGCACCTCCACGACCAGCTCCACCCCTGAAGGCACCGTCCCAGCTTAGCGCCCTGGTAGACCGAACGCATGACCGACGCCGACCCCGACGCCCTCCTGGCCCTCGCCACCGCGCTGGCAACCGAGGCGGGAGCGCTGCTCATCGCCGGCATAGACCAGGCCCGCACCGACGTCGCCACCAAGTCCAGCGTGACGGACATGGTCAGCGAGATGGACCGGGCCGCGGAGTCCTTCATCGTCGCCAGCGTGCGCCACGAGCGCCCCGACGACGCCATCCTGGCCGAGGAGGGCGCCAGCGCCGAGGGCACGAGCGGGCTGCGGTGGGTTATCGACCCCCTCGACGGCACCACCAACTACCTCTACGGCATCCCCGCCTGGTCGGTGTCCGTCGCCGTGGAGGCTCACGGCAAGCCGCTCGTGGGCGTGGTGCGAGACCCCAGCCGGGGTGACACGTTCAGCGCCATCGCGGGCCGAGGCTCTTGGAGGCATACTGCTCGGCTCCGCCCCAGACCAGCGCCCACCCTCGACCGTGCGCTGATAGGGACCGGCTTCGGCTACGACTCCACCCGCCGCGCGGCCCAAGCCGCCCTGCTCCCGACGGTGCTGCCAGCCGTCAGGGACATCCGCCGCTTCGGCTCGGCGGCGCTGGACCTGTGCTGGGTGGCAGCCGGCGAGCTGGATGCCTACTTCGAGGCGGGCCTCTCCCCGTGGGACCTCGCCGCAGGCTCCCTGGTGGCCAGCGAGGCCGGCGCGTGGGTGGGCACCGTGGACGCAGCGCCAGAGCTGCCCGACATAGTGGTGGCTGCCCCCCCGGCGCTGGCCGAGCCTCTGGTGGCGCTGCTGCGCCACGCCCTCAGCGCTGCCCGCTAGCCGCGCTGGGCCCGACCGGTGCGCTCGCCGGTGGCGGGGTTCAAGAAGACCTTTGGCGCCCGCGGTCCATGGAAGTCGAGCATCGAGGTGAGCGAGTCCGCTTCGGTGTCGGCGGCCCCGCCGCCGAGGCCCACGAGGTTCCAGTTGTCCTCGATGAAGCTGACCACCGAGCTCTGGGTGACGAGGCTGTTGTCCACGTAGTTGGTCTTGGAGTAAGGCGAGATCATCAGGAACGGGAGGCGGGGGCCCACCCCACACCGGGCCTGCTCGGGGGCCCCGGCGTTGGCCATTCGCACCGCTTTGGAGGCCGTGCCGCACTGGCCTGCACCGGACAGGGAGTCCAGGGACGTCTGGGAGTGGCGCACGATGGGGCCGAGCTGGTGGTCGTACCACCCGTCTGAGTCGTCGTAGGTGATGACCACGGCGGTCGAGCTCCAAGTGGGCAGCTTCTCCAGCTTGTTGATCGTGTTCACCAAGAAGGGCTGCTCGTCGAGGGGGTCGGAGTACCCGGCGTGGCCATCCTGATAGGCAGGTGCCTTCAGGAAGGACACTGCGGGCATGTTGTGAGAGGCGGCTGCCGCCCAGAAATCTGCGATGTCGTAGTTGTGGTTGGCCTGGTCGGGGTGGCCGACCATCGCCACCGAGGTGGGCGGGAGGTGGTTGGGGTTCGAGGTCGACAGGTAGTTCTGGAACGGGTCGTGGTGTGGGATGTAGTCCGACACGGTGGCGTTGCCGACGTTCTTGTGCGACTCGCCGCAGATCGTCGATGCCGTGGAGGGCGCCTTGCCGTGGCCGGGCACGTAGCCGCCGTCGAAGCCGCCTTCGAACCAGCCCCAAGCTAGTCCCGCCGAGCTCAGCGAGTCCCCGATGTTCGGGCCACCCATCTGGATGGTCTTTGCCCCGGTGTTGTGGTCGAGGGAGTACGAGCAGATGTCGTAGTACGGGTCGGCTTCGCTGTAGGTGGTCCCCGGTCCGGCAGCCTGGGACAGGGTCGGGGCTCCCGCCGGCGCAGCGCTGTTGGCCGTCACGGCTGGGCAGGTCGCGGGGGTGGTCCCGGGGGGGAAGTAGACCGCGCTGGTCGGGCCGCAGATGGCTCCGTAGGTGTTTGCCGAGGTCACGTTCAGCGCCCCTGGCGTGGACGGCCCGACGTTGGTCCCGTATGCGTTGTCGCTCATGGCGAAGCTCTGGGCGTAGTTCCACAGGCCGGTCACCGTGTTCCCGTCGAAGTAGTCCATCACCGCGTAGTTCGGGCTGGTGCCGGTCGCCGGCGTGGTGTTGCCCACCGAGCTGAGGCATTGCGCCAGGGTGAGGCCGCCGCCGGTGTTCTGGACGAAGGCGTCCATCAGGCCGTGGTCGAACGCGCTCTGCTCGGCCGAGTAGCCGTGATCCTGGTCACAGGTCAGTGCCTGGCTGGGGTTCAGGAGCTGGGGGTTGGACAGGTTCGGGTTGGCGGTGAGCAGGGCGCCGCTGAGCCCGTTCACGCTGGGCGTGCCCGGCTTGGCCTTGAAGGCTGGCTCACCCGGCGGGTTCGTGGCGTTGGGGTACGTGCCGAAGTAATGGTCGAAGGAGACGTTCTCCTGGAAGATCACCACCAGGTGCTTGATGGGCGTGGCCGTCGTACGCCTTGCCGCTGGGGCGGCTCCGTGGCCGGGTGCGCCAGCCGCGCCTGGTGCCGGTATCACCTGCGCCGCCAGGGTCCCCAGCGCCACGGTTGTCACCCCAAGGACTGGGATCGACCTCCTCCAGCGAAGCATTTGCATCCGAACCTCCCCTTGCCTGGTGGTGCCCGACGTTGGTACCCGAGCCAAAGACCTGGCCCAGCCAGCACCCGACGGGCGGCTCGTGTCGTGGTTCGAGCCACAGGTCGGCCACTGGCCCGGCCTGTGGTCAGCCTGGCAGCCGGAGGTGACCAGAGCGCGGCCTCACGGTGAACGCTGCGCGACGGGACGGCGAACATCTCTCCCAGTGCTCTGACCCCCTGCTATGACTGAGCCATGAAGATCGACAGCTCCCCGCCTCGGGGAACCCGTGACCTGCTGCCTGTGGCCGTGGCGCTCCGGGACCACATACAGGCCACCATCGCCGGGGTCTACGAGCGATTCGGCTACCAGCGCATCGAGACCCCGGCCCTGGAGTCACTGGAGCGCCTCTCCGCGGGTCAGGGCGGGGAGAACGAGAAGCTCATCTTCCAGGTCCTGCGGCGCGGCCTGCCCCCCCGGCTGGAGGCCGGCACCGACCTCTCCTCCCTCGTCGACCTCGGCCTCCGATTCGACCTGACTGTGCCGCTCACCCGCTTCTACGGCAACAATGCCGCGGCACTGCCGAGCCCGTTCCGCTCGTTCCAGCTGGGCGCGGTGTGGCGAGCCGAGCGTCCCCAGCGCGGCCGCTACCGCCAGTTCCACCAGTGCGACATCGACATGATCGGAGAGGCGTCGGTGCTGGCCGAGGTGGAGCTGATCGAGGCCACCACCGAGGCCCTTGCGGCTGTCGGCCTGGGCGGCGTGACCCTGCGGCTCTCCGACAGGCGCGTGCTGGCCGCGGTGGCCGCGGGGGCGGGGCTGCCCACCAAGGCCTGGCCAAGCCTGTTCGTCGGGCTGGACAAGCTGGACAAGGTCGGTTGGGAGGGTGTCCGCCACGAGCTCGTGGACGACCACGGCCTGCCGGCCGGGCCAGTCGATGCCGCCCTCCGCACCGTCGGCGAGCTGGCCGCGCTGGCGCCAGCGGAGGTCCTCGACGGCCTCGCCAACCACCTCGCCGCGATCGACGACCCGGTGCTGGACGACCTGAAGACGACCACCGACGCTCTCGGTGGCATCGCCGCGGCAGGCGGGTGGTCCTGGTGCTTCGACGCCACCCTGGTACGGGGCATGGGGTATTACACCGGGCAGATCTTCGAGGTATCCCACCCAGGGCTCGGCTCCTCCATTGCGGGGGGCGGCCGCTACGACAACCTGATCGGCCGCTCGCTCGGCAGGGAGGTACCTGCGTGCGGCTTCTCGATCGGTTTCGAGCGCATCGTGGAGCTGCTCGACGCCGCGGTGGCCCGTGAGACGGTAGCGATGGTGTACGAGGCAGAGGTCTCGCCGGCAGCAGCCCTGGAAGCTGCCCGTCAGCTCCGCTCCGGCGGCTACCAGGTCGCCACGATCCCACGGAGCGGCAGGCTGGGGGCGCAGCTCACCCGGCTGGAGGCCTGGGGCTTCACCTCGTGGGTGCACCTGCGCAACACGGGTGGGCAGCCGGAAGCTCCCCGCCCGCTATCTGGCAGGTAACCCGATTCCGGCGCGACGCGCGGCGGGCTGCGGCAACTCAGTTGGTGTGGATGGTGTGGACCGCCAGCGCGCCGAGCGCCTCGCACCCCTCATCCCGATGCGCAGCCGTCCAGCCGATGACTTGTTCGAGCGGCACTTCGAGGAGATCTACAGGTTCCTGAGCGTGCAGATCGGGCCGGAGCAGGCGGAGGACCTGGCCCAGGAGGTCTTCATCATCGTCTACCGGGCAGTGAGCCCCCCGGACTTCGCCCGCCCTGGCTGTACGCGGTCCACGGTCGGCGGGAGTAGTCAGCCCGGCTATGCCGGGTGGCTGGTCGGGTGGCTGGTCCCTGTGCGAACGTTCGATACCGGGCAACCCAGCCCGCAATCAGATCGAGCTGGTCGACCTGATCCACAACAGATACGAGATCGGGACCGAGCCCTCCCTGGTTCGTGGGTCGGCGGCGACCCAGATTCGCCAGCAAGAGGCCCAGATGCGCCAGGAACAAGCCTCAGGCCAGCTCCACAGCGCCGGCCTCACCTCTGTTGAAGGCCACCGGGTGCTCCGACTCGTCACCACCGGCTCGCCCGGCCTCCAGTACTTGGTGGACCCCCATAGCTATCTCCTCCTCGAGTTCATAAGCCCGGGTACGAGCCGTGTCGCCACCCTCCACGGTCGTCGGGTCAACGTCACTGGGCCCGATTTTGTGGAGCACTACGAGTACCTCGCCCCGACCGCGGCCAACGCTGCTCTGTTGTGGCAAGCCCCGCCCAAGGGCGCCACCAGGCTCGCCTTCCCCCCTTGCAAGACGTTTGGGCAGTGTGACGCCAACATCTTGGCATTCCAACTCCAAGCGGTCGTGGGCCTCAGGCCACCTCCGGCTGCAGCGAAGCCTCATCAGCTCGGGCCGGCACATCGGTAGCAGGCCAGTTGGCCAGCTGGCCTTGGCGAGGACGCCGCCCGCTTGGCTTTGGTGGTTGTACACGTTATACGTGAACAACCACCAAAGCCTAGGTCCCCACGCCGGGTCCGGCTGGGGCGAAGGCTCGTTGGCGTCAGCACCTCGTAAGGTGGCCTAGATGACCACCGGCGAGGCCACATCGGCAGAGGAGTTCGCCGCCAGGTTCAACGAGTTCATGGAGTGGTGCCGGGGGCAAGCCGACGACAAGGAGAACCCTTTCGTCGAGCTGCTCCGCCCGCACCTGGGCCGCGACCCCCGTGAGTTGCCGGTGCTCGGGGTCGGGTTCCTCCCCCATGACCACCCGAACTTGCAGCTCGCCCTAGATGCCTACATGGCTGGTCCCGGCCGCGAGACCAAGGTGATCGGCATCCTCGGCGCCCGGATGCACCACGACCTGGGGCTCTCCACGGTCCTGGCCGTGCCAATGTTCCGGCCCGGCCCTGTGGACCTGGTGGAGCGCCCGGTGGGGGTGGACGAGGTGCTGGCTTGCGTACGGGCCGGGCTCTACCTGGTCAGCGACGGTGGCTCGCGCTACGCGGTGATGGTGTGCAACCAGGAGGGGCCGAGGGGGCCAGAGGTCCGGGTCGAGGTCCTCGCCACCGAGCGCCAGCAGGCCGCGGCCACGCTGGACGAGCTCCGCCGGCTCATGGGGGAGCACAATGTCTACCGAGGCAAGGTGGTGTCCCTCGGCAACGGCGACATGCGCCGGGGCATGCCCGGCCTTGGGGTGACGTTCCACACGCTACCCCAGCTGTCGAGGGGCGATATCGTCCTGGCCGACGGCGTGCTCCAGCGGGTCGAGCGCCATACCATCGGCATTGCCCTCCACCGTGAGGTCCTGCTGGCTGGGCGGCGTCACCTCAAGCGTGGCCTCCTGCTGCACGGCCCGCCGGGGACCGGCAAGACCTTGACCGTCATGTACCTGCTGGCCCAGATGCCCGAGCGCACCACCCTCCTGTTGTCGGGCAAGGGGATGGGAGCTGTGGGGGCGTCCTGCGCCCTGGCCCGCCAGCTCCAACCCGCGACCGTGGTCTTGGAGGACGTCGACCTGGTAGCGGAGGACCGCGGCCACTTCCCCGGCTCGAACCCCCTGCTGTTCGAGCTGCTGGACGAGATGGACGGCCTGGCCGAGGACGCCGACGTGATCTTCCTGCTCACCACCAACCGGGCCGACCTTTTGGAGCCGGCGCTGGCTGCCCGGCCGGGACGGGTGGACCAGGCCGTCGATGTGGCACTTCCCGATGCCACATGCCGCCAGCGCCTCCTGGAGCTGTACGCCCGGGGACTGGCCATGGATGTGGAGGACTGGGCGCCTGTGGTAGAGGCAACCGACGGCGTGTCGGCCTCGTTCATCAAGGAGCTGCTCCGCGAGGCCGCCCTGGTTTCCGCCGAAGCAGGGGATTCCGTGGTAACCGCGGCCCACGTCCAGTCCGCCCTGCAGGAGCTGACCGTGGCAGGAGGAGCCTTGACCGCCGCCCTCCTCGGGGCCGGGGGCGACCGAGCGCCAACGTCTGGCCCCCCGCGGCGCGGCCCCCGCCCTGGCCCGGTGATCGGCCTGCCGGCCAGCATCCGGAGCGTGAACCGCCCCCTCGGGCCGGGCTACGTCTGAAGCCGGCCTCAGGCCGTCGATCTGGTCGTGTTTGTGTACCTAGCTAGAAGGGCAACAAACACGACCAGTTCTCGCCAGCACCGCGAAGTCCATGTCGAGGGCAGGAGTGTCCGCCGTCGCTTGAGCGGGCTACGCCATCGCCGGGCCCGGCGGGAGGGCGGCCTCGATGGCGCGGACCAGGGCGCGGGCTGACTCGGGGGTCAGCTCGACGCCGACACGCGCCGACGGTCCCGCCGCCAGGTCGGAGAAGTCGATGTTGAGGGTGTGCTCGGCCACCGCGTGAACCGGGTGGTCGAAATAAACCGTGGCGTGGCTCAGGCCGAACCAGCCCGCCGGGCCCTTGGCGGAGCCGCTCACCTGGGTGACCTCGGTCGCATAGGTGCACATGGGCTCAACCCGCCAGGTAGCGGTCGAACCAGGCCCAGATGTGGCTCCAGCCCTCCGTTGCCGCAGCCGGACGGTAGCTCGGGCGGTCCACAGAGAAGAAGGCATGGCTGGCGTCGTCGAAGGTGTGGAACTCATACGTCTTGTCCACCGCCGCCAGGGCCTCGGCCAGCTCGACGGTCTGGGCCGGGCTCGGGAAGGAGTCCTCGGCCCCGAACAGGCCTAGCAGGGGGCAGGACAGCTGGGGCGCCATGCCGACGATTGGCGTGACCCGAAGCGGCATGCCCTCGGGAGGTGTGCCGACCACGAACGCCCCGTAGCAGTCCACAGCCGCGTCCAGCTCCAGGCTGCACGCGGCCAGGAACGACTGGCGCCCTCCCGAGCAGTACCCGATCACGCCCACCTTGCCATTGGAGGAGGAATATGCTCGGAGGTGCCGGGCCGCCGCTCCCACGTCGCCCACAAGGCGCTCGTCTGGCACCCCCCCGGCGGCACGCACGGCTGCTGCAGCGTCGTCGGGGCTGGCCCCGGGCGCCTCGCGTGAGTACAGGTTGGGACAGATTGCCAGGTACCCGTGAACCGCGAAGGTGCGGGTGATCTCCTTAGTGGATGCGTCGTAGCCGGGCATGTGGTGGATCACGACCACCCCCCCGTGCGGGCCGGGGCCGAGTGGTCGAGCCACGTAGGCCTCGACGTCGTCGCCTCCGTGCCCGGTGATGCTCACTGTCTCGGCCATCATTGCGTCATACACTTGCTACCTCCAGCTCTTCGGTCTGCTCAGGGACGGGATTCTCGGAAACGCTCGTGGTCGGCGGGCTGTAACGTGGCGTCTTGCCCCGAAGCCAGGAGGCGACGGCGGCCACCAGGACAGCTCCTATCGCAAAGTCGAAGGCCTCGTGGAGCCCCTTGGCGAAGGGGCCTGAGATCAGCTTGGGGAAGAAGGAGTGCCCCGTGAGGTAGGCGGCCTTCCCCGGGGCGAGGTGCGCCAGGACCCCGGTCGGGCCGAGGAGGCTCTGGATCGGGTTATAGCCGAGGAAGGCCCCGAACACGCTCGATGTCGGGGGCAGGCTGGCGACCTTGGCTGCTGCCGCGCTCGGCACTCCCTGGGCGACCAGGCCTGCATACAGGGTGTGGGGCAGGCTGGCGGCCAAGCCCAAGATGATGAGGGTGAAGAAGATGCCGATCGACAGCACCATCGAGGAGTTCTGAGCGGTGGCGACCATCCCCGCGCCCTGGCCCCGCTGGTCGGGAGGCAGGCTGTTCATGATGCCGGCCCGGTTTGGCGAGGAGAACAGGCCCATGGCCAGGCCGTTGAGCAACAGCAGCAGGGCGAACAAGACGTAGGGGAACTGGATAGGCAGCAGCTCCAGCAAGCCGAAGCTGAGCGCAGCCAGCAGCATCCCCCCGGTGGCAAACGGTCGGGCCCCGAAGCGGTCGGACAGGTAGCCCGAGAGCGGGCCTGCGATGAGGAACCCTGCGGTCAACGGCAACATGAAGATCCCGGCCCACAACGGGGTCGAGGAGAAGCTGTAGCCGTGGCTGGGCAACCAGATCCCCTGTAGCCAGATGATCAGGATGAACATCAGCCCGCCGCGGCCGAGCGACGCCAGCAGGCTGGCCAGGTTGCCGGCGGTGAACGCCCGGATCTTGAACAGCCCGAGGCGGAACATGGGAGCGGCAACCTTGGTCTCGATCAGCGCGAACGCCACCAGCATGGCCACCCCGCCGAACAGGGCGCCGAGCACTGCCGGGTTGGTCCAGCCCATGGTGTGCCCGCCGTAGGGCTCGATCCCGTAGACGATGCCAACCAGCAGTGCCACCAGGCCCGCAGCAAAGGTGATGTTGCCGAGCCAGTCGATGCGGGCCGGGGTGCGGACCCCCTTGTCCTTCAAGTTGATGTAGGCCCAGATGGTCCCGCCGATTCCGACAGGCACCGAGATCAGGAACACCAGGCGCCAGTCGACGGGGCCGAGGATGCCGCCCAGCACAAGGCCGATGAACGACCCGGCGATGGCGGCCACTGCGTTGGTCCCGAGCGCCAGGCCCCGCTGGTTGGGGGGGAAGGCGTCGGTGAGGATGGCGCTGGAGTTGGCCATGAGCATGGCTCCGCCAACCCCCTGGAAGACCCGCATGACGATCATGTACAGGGCGCCGGCCGGCCCGTGCATCCACGTCACCGAAAGCAGGATCGAGAAGACGGTGAAGGTGACGAAGCCCAGGTTGTACATTCGGACCCGGCCGAAGATGTCCCCCAGGCGGCCGAAGCTCACCACCAGCACCGCGGTGACCACCATGTAGCCCATCAGCATCCACAAGAAATAGCTGGTGTTGCCAGGTGTCAGGGGGTTCAGGTGGATCCCCCGGAAGATGTCCGGGAGCGAGATGAGCACGATCGAGGCGTCGATGGTGGCCATCATCACCCCGAGCGTGGTGTTGGAGAGCGTGGACCACTTGCCCTTGTACGGGTCCTCCGGCGAGG
The DNA here is from genome assembly GCA_050744085.1 of Acidimicrobiales bacterium. GTDB lineage: Bacteria > Actinomycetota > Acidimicrobiia > Acidimicrobiales > JAJPHD01 > JAVKSL01. Next base: position 17,363 of record JBOGGU010000103.1, on the reverse strand, counting down.
CGCTTGCCGAAGAGCTGAGCATCGCCTTGATGATCACCTGCCCGACCCCGCCAGGACCGCCGCCACCGGGGCCTCCGTGGCGGCCATGGCTTCCATGATCTCGATCAGGGTCACCACCTGGGTATCGCTGAGCTGGGCGAACAGTGTGGCCACCCCTTCGCGCTTGGAGCGGTGATAGCGCTCCGCCAGCTCCGCGCCGCGGGGGCTGAGACACAGCCGCACCACCCGGCGGTCGGTGGGGTCGGCCGCCCGGAGGGCCAGGCCCTGGGCCACCAAGCGGTCGGTCAGGGCGCAGGCGGTGGCCCCGGAGATCCCCAGGGCGCCGGCTAGCTGGTGCATGGTCAGGCCGTCGGTGGGTATCCGCCCCAGCGCCTTGAGCTGGTGCACGGTGATCGACTCGAACTCGGCGCTCAGCTCGGGGGGGACAGACTCGTTCATCTTGACCAGCACCACCTGGCGCAGCTCCACGAAGCGGTCCAGCGCGGCCTCACGGCTCAGCGGTGTCATCCCCAAGCTCCCATCGACTGTCGAACTCTTAGAGATGCTAACCGTTCTTCTTCCCCGGGGTAGGCACTCTGGTGCTCGGTCAAACTGCATCGGGCGTCATCCAGCTTGTCCTCTGGCTGATCTCGATCCCCCTGTTCTTCGTCATCATCGGGTTCCCCCTCTACCTGGGAGTCTGGATTTGGGCGCTGGTGGTAGGCATCCAGGCCTTCTCCAACTACTCCCCAGCAGTTCCGCCGGCGGCCTGAGGCGGCTCGGCCTCGATCACCGACAGGATCGCGTCGCCGTAGCGCTCGAGGCGCAGCGGCCCGATCCCCCGGCACCTGGCGAGAGCAGCGAGCGTTGCCGGCCGGGCGGCCGCGACGCCGTCGAGGTGCTCGTCGCTGAGGATCACGTACGCGGGGACGCCGTCGGTGCGGGCCTGCGCCAGGCGCCAGGCCCGGAGGGAGAGGGAGAGGGGCCCAGCAGGGGTTGGGGGGCCAGGGGGGGCGGCTTTGCCGCCCCCCCTGGACCGGGATGCCCGACCCTCGTCCCCCCTCGCTTGCGAGGGGGGACGAGCTTGAGCCTCCCCAGCGGGCGCGAGGCTGCTGAGCTCGGCCACGAAGGGCGACGGGGCGTCCGAGTCAACGAGCACGACGACCTGGGCACGTCCCCTGGTCAGCGCGACATGGAAGATCCTGCGCTCCTCCTCGGTGTCGTGGGCCAGACTGTGGGGGAACAGGCTGGACGAGGCGCCGAGCACGATGACCCGGGGCCACTCCATGCCCTTGACCCGGTGGACTGTGGAGAGCTGGGCCAGGCCTGCGGCCTGGTCCAGCTCTCCACCGTCCAGGACCCCCCTGAGCCAGTGCTCGAAGGTGGCCGCCTCCCCATGGGAAGCGGCCACCTGCTCCAGCGCTGCCAGGTCGTCGGCGTGCGACGAGCGCTCGACGGCTCCCCTGGAGCCGTCGAGCGCGGCCATCGTCTCCCCCAGGCCCACCCTCTCCCGAATCGTGCGGAGCACCGCGGCCGTGCCTGAGGCAACGGCGCGTGAGAGGGCATCGATCTCGCTCGCGTAGGACCTCAATTTCTCGGAATCCCCGCCAGAGAGGCGTTTGGCGAGACGCTTGATGTCCGGCACCCCTGTCCTGGCCGGCTTGGTGAGCATCTCGATCACGTTGCGGGCGATGCGGCGCGGGGGGCGGCGGATCGTCTCGGCGATGTCCGCCCGGGCGATCCGGGTTGGCTCCACGGCGATGCGCAGGTATGCCAGCGCAGTGCGCATGCCGGTGCGGTCGAGCACCCGTGCGTCGAGGGGCCTGGTGGAGGGGATGCCCGCGCTGGCTAGCGCTACCTGCGCGCCGAGAAGCGCTGCGTTCACCCTCGCCAGGACTGCGATGTCGCCGGGAGGCACACCTTCGGCCGCCCACTCCCCCACCTGCGCCGCCACGGCTGGGCCCATCCTTTCTGCCTCGACGCTGCGGGTCACCAGGTCGTCCGGGCCTGCGGTCCGGCCAGCGACGGGTTCGGTCGCCTTCGGGATGCGGCGGCGGTTGTGGGACAACAAGTTGGTGGCGGCGTCGACCACGGCCGGGGGGCAGCGGTATCCGAACTGCAAGCCGTAGGGAGTGGCCCCTGGGAAGTAGCGCTCGAAGCTGATGAGGTAGTCTGGATCCGCCCCGGCATAGCCGTAGATGCACTGGTCGTCGTCGCCCACCCCGAAGCAGTCCAGGGTCGGCGCGGCGACGAGGCGCAGGAGCAGGAGGTGCGCCGGCGCCAGGTCCTGGAACTCGTCGACCAGCAGGTGCCGAGCCAGCGCCTGTGCGCCGTGGCGGGCCTCCGGGTCGCCTAACAGGATCTGGATCGCTAGGTAGACCTGCTCATCGAAGTCAGCCAGCGCCTCTCGGGCCAGGACTTGGCGGTACTGGTGGAAGACTGCGGGAAGGCCCTGCGCGTCGGGTAGCGCCGCCTCCGCCTGGGCCGGGCCTACCAGCCCGATCCGGACCATGGACAGGGCCTCCAGGTAGGGGGCGAGGATGTCGGTGTTGGCCTGGGGACGGACATGGGTGATGCTTTCGAGGATGCGGCGCGACTCACGTTCCTCGACGACCCGGAGGCGGGGCCGAGGCTCGCCTCCGCCCAGGCCGTTGCAGATCGCCAGGGCGAGGGAGTTCACGGTGCGGATGTGAGGCTTGTGCCCGGCTGCAGCGAGGTCCGCGGTGCGCTCGGTCAGCTCGTCCACCGCCTTGCGGTTGAAGGCCACCGCGGTCACCGTCGAGGGGTGCACGCCGCGCTCGGCCAGGAGGTGGCGCAGCCGGGCGGTCAGCACCCGGGTCTTGCCAGACCCCGCCGGGGCGATGACCCTGGCTGGCCCCCGAGCATGGGTCACCGCAGCCGCCTGGTCGGGCGCCAGGGCCGCAGCCGCCTGGCCGCCAGCAACCGCCCCTGGCCCGGCCACCAGCAGGGAGCCGGCCTCGATCGACCAGCGGTGGACCACGCCAGCCCCCAGCGCCCGAGCGTCGACGGGCTCGCTCGGCCCTCCGTCGCACCACGCCGGGCGGCCATCGGCCAGGACCACGTCAGCCGGGCCACCCTCGGCAGCCCCCAAGCGCAACGCCCGGCGCCCGTGCCACCAGATCGGTTCGCGGTCGGGCACGCGGGCGTCATAGGAGTTGGTCCACACAAGGAATTGGAGCCTCTCCCGGGCCAGCTCCATGCCCGGGTCGCACTCGTGGGGCTCCACGGCGAGGGTCTCTGGGGCTCGCAGCTCGGCGGGATCAGCGGCCATCTCGACGACGACGGGCCGGCGTCGCAGCCACGCGTCGTGGAGCTCCTCGACAAGTGCCAGAGGCTCTGCCAGGACGTTGTCGTCTACCCGGTGCCTGGGACGGCCGCTCCACGGGGCCGGCGGGTCGGCTCCCGGCCCGATCACCACCCCACGACCCAGGGCGGGGGGTCCCGGAGCGCTCACGGTTCTCCACCGTAGCCAAGGCCTGCGACAGCAGGGAGCCCGTGACGATCACCCTCCAGCGGCGTCAGCAAATACTGGGGAAACAAATGTGTACAGAGTCGACATTTGTTTCCCCAGTTCTTTTCTGCGAGGAGGGGCAATGACACCGACGCTCAGCTGGGCACGTGCTTGGACGCTCGCCGCTCTGGGCGTGCTCGGCAGCGCTGGCGCCGGGCTCACCGGGTTGCTGGCGACAGCGGCCCCGGCGGTAGCAGCCACGCCTCCGCCGACCACGCCCTCGGCGAGCACGAGCACGAGCACGCCACCCATCCCACCCGGCACGCTGCCGCTCGCCGTGACCCAGCTCGCCGGGAGCAACCGCTTCGCCACCGCCGCCATCACCTCCGAGCGGGCCTTCCCCCACGGGGCGAGCACCGCCGTCGTGGTCAGCGGTGCGAACAGCGACCTGGCCGACGTCCTGGCCGCCAGCTACCTGGCCGCCCAGCAAGACAACGGAGCCGGCGCACCGATACTGTTGGTGAACCCCACAGACGTGCCGGCTGAGACGTCCGCCGCGCTGACCGCCCTCGCCGTCACCCACATCGTGATCGTCGGCGGCACGGGCGCAGTAAACGCCTCGGTGGCGGGCGCCCTGTCCAGCTCCAACCACACCGTGACCCGGGTGGCCGGGGCCGACCGCTTCGCCACGGCTGACGCGGTCGATTCCCAGGGCACCGACTCCCAGGGCGCCGTTCCCGTGGGCGCCGTTGCCGTGGGCGCCGTTGCCGGGAAGCGCTACGCCATAGTTGCCGACGGCGAGGACCAGCACCTGGTCGATGCTCTCGGAGCCTCCGCCATCGCCAGCGGGGGCCCTTTACCCGTCTTCCTGGTGGACGGACCCACTGGCAGGCTCTCCAGCACCGACTTGTCGATAATGGCCACGGACGGCATCTCTGAAGCGATCCTGGTCGGCGGGACCGCGGCGCTCGGCGCACAGGTACCCACCCAGTTGAGGGGCTCAGGCATCACCGCTGCCCAAGAGGCCGGGCCGAACCGCTCGGCCACATCTGGCGCGTTGGCCGACTTTGCGATCAGCCATCTCGGCTTCTCGAGCACGCACTTCGACATCGCCAGCGGGGCGGGGACACACCTGGTGGACTCCCTTGCCGGCGGCCCCTTGGGGGGCTCGCAGCGGGCACCCACCCTGGTCACTGCCTCTGTGGACGATGCTGGCTCGGTGGCCAGCTTCGCTTCGGCACACGCTGGTACCGAGCATACCGCCGACCTGCTGGGTGGCTTCGGCTCCGTCGACCCGACGGCATTGGCGGCCATCGCCTCGCCGTCGGGGACGCCACCGCTTGCGGGCATGGGGGCTGCCGAGGCCGGTGCCGCCGCGCTCCTGGCAAACCCGAGCGTCCCTCCGGGAGCGGTCCCCCTGGCCAGCGCTCCAGCAGCGACCCCGCCCACCACGATGCTGGACGCTGCGGCCGAGGTTCCGGCCTGCAGCCCGTTGGTGGACGACGCCGGCTACTGGGTGATCCCGAGCACGACCGCACAAGCCGCCAACGGCTACTTGCAGTCGCACCCCACCCCTGGGACAACCGTGGGAGTCACCGGCCGGGTGGGCTTCCCTGGTGGCGTGGTGCAGGCCTACTGGGTGACGGACAGGCCGACCACCGGGGTGGGGATCGACGACTCCCTGACGTTCAGCGTCGTGAACCTCGGCAACGGCTCCGCCGGCCTGCGGGCTGACGCCGTGGTGGCGCCCTCCGGCGGGATTTGCCTCAGCAGCGGCGGCGGAGGCGCGTCCTCGGCACCCGCCGCCACCTGACCCCGCGCCCGCTGGCCCCCACGCCGGCGCCCTCCACCGCCCGCGCGCCCGCTGGCTCCTGACCCGACGCGCCAGGCTCAGTAAGCGGCTCGGTACTGCCTGGTCCAGTACAAGGTACGGTCCAGGTAGACGTACTGGGCGGCGATGCCGGTAGCCCCGTAGGCGCCCTGGTAGGTCTGGTAGCAGTACCCCGGGATGCAGGCCACCTTGGCCGGCTCGATCTGGGACCCCTCGTGCCACTCGTTGAAGCTGGTGATGCTCACCTGGTCGGGGTTCGCCGCCAGCGCCCCTGCCCAGGAGTTGTCGTAGGTGCCACCGTTGTCGCGGGGCTTGACGTTGGACGTATGCTCGGCACGCTGAGACCGGAAGCCCGGAGAGACCGAGGGGGAGCAGAGCAGCCCGCGCATGCGGGCGGCGCCACAGATCCCGGCAAAGTCCGACCCAGTCAGCTCGTAGGGGTCGTATGTGTAGACGCCGTCGAAGCCGGCCGCAGCGGCGAAGCTGTCGAAGGTCCCGGTGATCATGTCGCTCGGGTTCCCGGCGGCGAAGGTGCGGATGCCGGAGGAGACCGGCGCCAGGGCGGACCTCCATGCCGGAGCGGGGTCGTTGGCCGCCTGGTAGACGTAGATGTCGGTGACCCCGTAGCTGGAACGCAGGTAGGAGATGTCCGACGCCACCTTTGCTGGGGTGCGGCCGGGGTAGGGCTCGATCTCGACTGCTAGGGCGAGGTGGTTGGCACGGGCCTGGGTCGCGACGAGCGGGAGGCGCTGGTCCTCGTAGGAGCCCTGGCCCCACCACGACGTGATCACCTCGTCGACGCCTGTCCGGGCAATCTCGCCCATATGGGTGGCTACGACCGCCGCCTCTGTGCTGGAGTAAGGGCCCAGCAGGGGGTAGTAATCGGCCCCGATGTCGGGCGGGGGGTTGTGGCCGCCCTGGTTCCAGTGGCGCCAGTAGCCGATGGTCGAAGGGGTCCCGTACCACGGGTAGTAGAAGATCGCGGTCTGCGCGCTCGGGTGGTACTCGGTGGCGACCAGCCCGACGCCCGGCAGGCCGCGGTGCTCGGTGACCGCCGAGCCGTGGAAGGTGGCGTCGCCGAAGCAGGAGACGCCGCCGTTGGCCGTGAGGACCCAGTAGCCGCGACCGCTCGGGGTTGCGGTGATTCCGCTGACTGGGATGCGAAGTCCCTGTGCGGCGGTCGAGCCGTGGTAGGCGGCGTCGCCGAAGCTGTAGACCTGCCCCTTGCGGTCGACCAGCCAGTAGCCCTGGCCGCTCGGCGTGGGTGCCATGGCGACTATCGGGGAGTCGAGGGAGGTGTAGGCGGTGGACCCCACGAAGGGGGCGTCGCCGAAGTTGAACACGTCGCCGTGCGAGTCGAAGACCCAGTACCCCGCGCCGCCGGGGTACACGGCCATCCCCACCACCGGGGCTCGCAGCTTGTAGTGCCCGGCTGAGCCCAAGTTGGGGGCGTCACCGTAGGTCGACACCCCTCCGTGCGCGCTGACCAGCCAGAATCCGCCGCCGTCTGGGGTGGCGCCAATGCCCACCACGGGGGTGCGGACGCCGTCGCCGCCGTCACGTGTGTAGGGGTGGGCCGCGCCCCGGGCGACGACGTTCCCGTTGGCCTCCGCCAGCCAGTAGCCGTTGGCCTGAGGGGTTGCCGCCAGGCCGACGACGGGTGAGGCGGGCTTGGAGGCGGGGCCGTGCCCCGGCGCGTAGCCAAAGCTCAAGACGCTGCCGTTGGACCCCACCAGCCAGTACCCCGGGGAGGCCATTGCCGCCGACGCAGCGTTGGGCTGGGCGCCGGCAACCGAGGGGGGTGTTGCGACCAGGGCCAGGGCCGTGGCGGCGCCGATCGCTGCGCAGGCCGCCACTGCGCGCCGGCCCAGGCCCACGAGCCTGCGAGCTAAGCTGGGATCCGTTCTCGGGAGGTGGCTTCTCATCGGGTGCGCCTCGTGCCATGAGGCCCGGCTGGGCGACCCGGTGACCCTACACCAGCACCAGGACGAACGCCGGCGCGGGCGCCCTCAGATCACGACCACCGAGCGCAGCACCTCTCCCCTTTGCATCCTGGCGAACGCCTCCTCGACGTCACCCAGGCCGATCGTCTCCGACACGAAGCCGTCCAGGTCGAGCGCTCCCGCCAGGTAGGCGTCCACGAGGCGCGGGAAGTCCCGGGTGGGCAGGCAGTCCCCGTACCACGACGACTTGAGCGCCCCTCCCCTGCCGAACAGCTCGATCATGGGTAGCTCCACGACCATGTCGGGGCTCGGGACCCCCACCTGCACCAGGGTCCCCGCGTGGTCCCGGGCCAGGAAGCCCTGACGGTAGCTCTCCGGCCGCCCCACGGCCTCTATCACCACATCGGCACCGTGGCCCCCGGTGAGCGCTCGGATGGCGTCCACCGGGTCTGCCTGTGACGAGTCGACGGTGTGGGTCGCCCCGAAGCGCCTGGCACCCTCGGCCTTGCGGGGGTCGGTGTCGACGGCGATGACCATGCGGGCGCCGGCGAGGGCAGCGCCGGCAACCGCAGCGCAGCCCACTCCCCCGCACCCGATGACCGCCACGCTGTCTCCCCTTCCCACGCCACCGGTGTTCACCGCGGCCCCGAAACCAGCCATGACGCCGCACCCGATCAGCCCGGCGGCCTCGGGCCTGGCGCGGGGGTCCACCTTCACTGCCTGGCCGGCCGCCACCAGGGTCTTCTCGGCGAAGGCGCCGATACCCAGCGCCGCAGTCAGCGGCGATCCGTCGGCAAGCGTCATCGTCTGGGTGGCGTTGGCGCTGTCGAAGCAGTACCAGGGCCGCCCGCGCAGGCAGGAGCGGCACCGACCGCACGGCGCCCGCCAGGCGATGACCACGTAGTCGCCCGGCGCGACCGAGGTGACGTCGGGGCCGACGGCTTCGACCACCCCGGCTGCTTCGTGGCCCAGCAGGAATGGGAACCCCTCGCCGATCCCCCCCTCTCTGTAGTGGAGGTCGGTGTGGCACACGCCACAGGCTGCCACGGCCACCACGGCCTCCCCCGGCCCAGGGTCGGGCACGACGATGGTGGCCAGCTCCACCGGCTCCCCTCTGGCCCTGGCCACCACCCCTTGGACCTGCTGGGTCACCTCAGCCTCCTGAAGCTCGGATCCTAGGAATATGCCTCACGCTACCGCCAGACCCGGGCCCTCTCACGCTCGGTGCGCCCGCGCCGGGCTCGGCCCGTGCCCACCAGCGGCCCGCCCGCTGGCGTACCTCGACTGCGAGGCCGAAGCAGAGCGACACCAGGGAGTCAGTGAGGACGGATTCGATCCGGCCGGCCGCAACCATCGCCCCACCGCTCAGCAGCGCGGCGTGGGTGATCCCTGCGGGGATCTCCTCGACGTGGTGGGTTACCAGGACCATTGGCGGCGTGGCCGGGTCGGCTGCGAGGGCTTGGAGGTGGCCCAGCAGGCGCTCCCTGGCAGCCAGGTCCAGGCCGGCCGCCGGCTCGTCCAACAACAAGAGCTGGGGTTGGCCCATCAGTGCCCTGGCCAGCAGCACCTGCTGGCGCTCTCCCTCCGAGGCAAGGCCCAGCTCCTGGTCGGCACGGGAGGCGAGGTCGCCCAGCAATTCCCTGGCGCGGTCTCGGTCCTCGTCGCTGTAGTCGTGCCACCAGGACTCCAGCGCGGCGTACAGGCCGGTGAGCACGACCTCTCCAATGGAGAGGGTGGGGCGCAGGCTACGCAGGATCGAGCCGCTCACCAGGGCAATGTGGGCCCGCAGGGAGCACATGTCCACCCGCCCGAGGCGCTGGCCGAGCACAGTCGCCACCCCACTCGAAGGGCGCATCTCGGCCCCCGCCACCCGTAGCAAGGTGGTCTTGCCCGACCCGTTGGGCCCGAGCAGGCACCAGCGCTGGGCTGGGTTGACCTCCCAGTCGATGGCGGCAAGGATCGCCCGGCCGCCCCTTTGGACCCCCACGTCCCGAAACGCCAGGACGCCGCTCACGGGCCTGGTCAGTCGTCCTTCTGGAGGACCGTGATCACCCAGTCCACGATCAGCGCCAAGCCGATGCACGTCGCCGCCAGGGCCAGGCCAACTCGCACCTCGTCTCTCACCCGGTCATCACCTCACTCTCCTCGTGCCCAGGCCCACGATAGCCGCGCCCCCCTTGGGGCCTCCATATGGGCTAGGGTACAAGTGCCTTCGAAAACGAGGGATCCAGCGGCTGTGCCGCTGTTCGAGACCCAGAAGGCGAGGAACCCCTTGCAGACCTTGGAGCTTGCTCCCCAGGCCCGCGCGGCCTCTTGCGCAGTTGACAGGGACTACATAGATCTGGCCCGGGAGGTGCGCCTCACCGGCCTCCTCGAGCGACGGGGCTCCCGTTACGTGACCCGCATCGGCCTGAACGCCTGCCTGCTGGTCGGCGGCTGGGTGGCGTTCTTCCTGGTGGGCAACGCCTGGTACGTCTTGGCGGTGGCGGCATTCCTCGGGATCATGGGCGCCCAGACCGGGTTCATCGGCCATGACGCCGGGCACCGCCAGATCTCCTCCCACCCGATGGTGAACCACCTGGTGGGCCTCATCCACGCCAACCTTGGTATCGGCATGAGCTACGGCTACTGGGTGGACAAGCACAACTCCCACCACGCCCACCCCAACCACGTGGGCCGGGACCCGGATGTGGCGCCGAGCGTCATCGCCTGGACGGCTGGCCAGGCCATGAGGGCAAGAGGCCCGCTGCGCTGGTTCGCACGGCACCAGGGGTTCTTGTTCTTCCCGATCACCCTGTTCGAGGGTTTCAACATGCACGTGTTCAGCCTGCGCTCCCTGCGCAGCCGGGTGGTCCGCTACAAGCGCACCGAGACTGCCCTTCTGGTGGCTCATTTCGCCGCTTACCTGAGCGCCGTGTTCCTGGTGCTCTCGCCCGGCAAGGCGGTCCTGTTCATCGCGGTCCAACAGGGCCTGTTCGGGTTGTACCTGGGGTGCGCGTTCGCCCCCAACCACAAGGGGATGCCGATGCCCGCCGAGGGGTCCGAGCCGGAGGGCTTCGTCAGTCGCCAGGTCCTCACCGCCCGCAACATCGTCGGCGGACGGTTGGTCAGCATCGCCTTCGGGGGCCTCAACTACCAGATCGAGCACCACCTGTTCCCCACCATGCCGATGAGGAGCCTCCGCCGGGTCCAGCCCCTGATCCGGGCGTTCTGTTCCGACAAGGGCTACGGATACGCCGAGGCCGGGGTGCTCTCCTCCTACCTCATGGTGCTCAGGCACCTGCACTCCATCGGCGCGCCGCTGCGCCCAGCCCTCCTGTAGCGCCGCTCGGGCGATTGTGACGTGGCTCCACCGGGGCCGTCTCATTGGCATGGCGTCATCGCGCTCAGCTTTCTTCGTGGCGCTGCTGGGCGCCGCCGTCGTGGGATTGGCGGGCTGCGGTGGTGGGCGGCCCAGTCAGGTGAGGACGGCGCCTTCGAGCCCGCCCGCCAGCACGGGGACCACCGGCGCCTCCTCCACTACCGTCGCCACCGCCAGGCGCGCGGTATTCGCGGCGACCACCACCACTACGAGCGCACCCAGTGCGACCACGACGACTGCAGCGCCCAGCCACCCCACCACCTCCACGCCTGCAACCCTGCCGGCACTTACCACCACCTTCGTGCAGGCGGTCAACGGCACGGATGTCACCATCGTGCCTGCCACCACGGCGGAGTCGGCGGTCGCCAGAGTGACCCACAGAGCGGCGGTGGCCGCAGCCCTCCACCAGCTGGAGCCCGGCTCTGTTGCTATGGCGGCGGAGCTGGTGGAGCTGACCAACGCTCAGCATCCCCACGGCCACCTTGTCTGGGCGATCTCGGACGACCCGAGCGGTCCTCATGCGTCTCCCGGCGGTTGTGCCGGTTGCACCCCTCCGCCGAACTACAACCTCAGGGTCGATTTCGTGGACGCCACGACCGGCAAGTGGCTCGAAGCCGATGAGACCTACAGCCCCAAGCTACCGGCCCTGCCGATCGTCGGCGTCGGACACCAGTAGTCCAGGGCGCAAGCCGCCGCGAAGGTGGCTCAGGCAGCCGTGGATCTCTGCGCAGAGGGCGCGTCTCTACTTGCATTAGGCGGTCGGAGCCGGGCCGATGTAGTGGATTTGTGGCCAGTCGTCATCGGCTAGGTCCCACAAGACGAGCCAACCGCGTTCGCGGGTGCGAACGGGGGCTGCCCAGAGGGCGGGACTGTCCGGTCGGGATCCCTACAGGCGGCGAGCTGTCAGCTCTGCGGCTTTGGGGCCAGGGGCGGCAATCGATCTCAGGACGGCCCCGAGCGCACGATAGAGAGCGGGGTCGCTGGCTATGATGCGAGTGTGAGTGATACCGGCACCGCGCCCACACTGATCGAGCCGGACAGCCGGAAGCGTGCCCCGCTTCGCCAGCTTGCTCGTCATCAGCGCTACCTCGTCAGTGTTGCTCCCCGACAGGGTGTTGATTTTGACTCCAGCAGTCGTGATGAGCGAGTTCGAGGCGAGTTTCCGCTCAGCGGCGCCCGAGTTGTACGACCAGGTGCTCGAGTCGGCTGATCACCCTGAACGGCTCATGAGGCGATCCCTGCCGTCGGACTCCTTCGAGGCGTAGGCCTCACCGTCCGGGGCCAGCCCCGCCGAGGTGCGGCAATGGGCACGGGCGACCGGTCTGGTGGTCTCCGACCGGGGCCGCGTGAGGGCCGAGGCGCTGGAGGCCTGGCGCGCCGCACACAACGTCGACCCCGTGCCTACCAGGGTGTTCGAGTGACTGTCACAGGCTCCTGGTGAACTTTGGTATATGGATGACGCTGAGAGGCCTTACTCTACCAAAGTACGCCTCGAAAGGTGGATGCCAACGCGGAGCGAGCGGCGAGCAGCAGCTCGCAGCCAGACCACTAATCCTGACATCCTGGACCACAACAGCTGAAGTCGGCCACCGACGTGGCGGGAGAGTTCGATCGGGGTAACCACGGAGCTTTGGAGCATGACCAGCGGGGGGATGCCCAAGAACCCGCCATCGTAAAGGGGCACGGTGCGGCCACATTGCCAACCACGGACCAACCCGCCACAAAGGACAGCGTCGGAGATCTTCTCCCCTCGGACCCCCCCAGAGCAGTCGTCGGTGACGACCGGCTCAGCAGCACGGGATGGCCGGCAACGAACCCCCGTCCTTGCATCAGCGGCGTCCTGGACCCGATGAGGGGCCCGGCCTCCCTTGCCGAGGGTCAGCCGTTCAGCAGGGCCATCTGCTCGGGCGGGTAGCGGTCCCCTGCCACCGCTGTCCGAGGGGCCAGCGCTTCCAAGGTTGCAAGGTCGTCGCCGGTCAGCTCGACGGCCAGGGCGCCCACGTTCTGCTCGAGGTACGAGCGCCGCTTGGTGCCGGGGATGGGGACGACGTCGTCGCCCTGGGCCAGGACCCAGGCGATGGCCACCTGGGCCGGCGTCGCGCCCCGCTCCTCGGCGAGCTCGCGGACCTTGGCCACCACGGCCAGGTTCCGGGCGAAGTTCTCCCCCTGGAAGCGGGGATAGGTCCTTCGGACATCTCCTTGGGGGAAGTCGTCGGGGCTTGTGATGGCTCCAGACAAGAACCCGCGACCCAGCGGGCTGAACGCCACGAGACCGATCCCCAGCTCGCGCAGCGTGGCCAGGAGGCCGTCCTCGGGGTCCCGGCTGAACAGGGAGTACTCGTTCTGCGAAGCAGCGACCGGGTGCACCGCGTGGGCTCGGCAGACCGTCGCCGGAGCAGCTTCGGAGATCCCGAGGTGGCGCACCTTGCCGGCCTCGATGAGCGCGGCCATCGCCCCCCAGGTCTCCTCCACCGCCACGCCTGAGTCGACGCGGTGTTGGTAATAGAGGTCGATCCTGTCGGTCCCGAGGCGGAGCAGGGATGCGTCGCAGGCACGCCTCACGTAGTCGGGGTGGCCGTTGATGCCGACAATTGTCCCGTCGTCGAGGCGCTCGATGCCGAACTTGGTGGCGATCGTGACCTCGTCGCGGTGCCCGGCGATTGCGGTGCCGACCAGGCGCTCGTTGGTGAACGGGCCGTACATGTCGGCAGTGTCGAGGAAGGTGACGCCGAGGTCGACGGCCCGGCGGATCGTGGCCATCGACTCTGCGTCGTCGCCGGGACCGTAGGCCTGGCTCATCCCCATACACCCGAGCCCAATGCACGACACCGCAAGCCCGTCCCCCAAGCTCCTTTGATCCACCCTCTTCCCCTTTGCTCGACCTCTCCTCGACCATACCTAACCAAGCCGGGCCCTCAGCTCACCCTGCCCACCGGGGCGACAAGGATCACCGTCACGTCCACAAGGTCGGCGCCAAAGCCGGCGGTGAGCGCCAGACGGCCGAGCACCTCGTCCAGTTGGTTGCCCACCGCGGCCAGCTCGGTTTGGTCGTCGACCTCCAACCGTGCCCGCAGCTCGAGCTCACCAGGCCGGCCGCGGATGCCGACCGAGGCATGCTGCACCCCGTCGATCAGTCGCATGTCAGCCTCCAGGGCGCGGCTCAATGGCGCCGCGCGCACGGTCGTCGAACCACGGGACGCCTCTGGTTCCGCTGACTCGTGTGAGCGTTCGGGCCAGGGTAGGGGCTCGAAGTCCCTCAGGCCCGCAGGGCCTCGACGGCGTAGCTCGGCCCAGGCGAGCAGCAGGCCCAGCACCAGCAGGACCAGGCCGATGAACGCCACTGAGGCGAAGGACTTCCAGCCGCCGTCGTGCCACCACCTCACTACCACGGGATCGACCACGGCGCGTGGTGAGGCTTGGCCCCAGGCTCCCTCGGCCAGGCTCAGGCCCAGCCCGCCGATGGCGAGGAGGAGCAAGGACACGACTACCCAGCCGATCCGGTTCACCCTGTCGCTCACGCGGCCGCCCGCCTTGCTCGAACGCGCCGCTCCCTGCGCACCTTCACCCTTACCCGGCTCCACTCTGGCGCGCCGATCTGTTCCAGCGCTTGGCGAGTCGCCTCCTCCAACTGCTCCGTCACCGCGGACCGAGGCGCGATCTCGTCAGTAGCGAAGGCCGCTGGCTCCTCTGGGGGGGCGTCGGGGGCGTCGGGAGCATCCAGGACGGCCCGCTCCTGGAGGGGGAGGCGCTGGGCAGCCGTCGGAGCCCCCGCCACCACCTTGATGCGCCAATGGTGCTCACGAGGGGTCAGGGTGAGTCGCGGCCGCAGCGCCGGCGTTGCTTCGCGCAGCCGTCGGGACAAGTGACGCTCCACCGAGCGCCTGGTCACCCACCAGCGCCCAGGCGCGCCGGACACTACAACTGGCATCCTCCAGCGGGGCCAGCGGCGAGCCTCGGCCAACAGGATCACCAACCCGGCACCGGCAATCAACGCCATCACCACCACCACGGTGGTCGCGGGCCAGGGGGTATGCAGTAGCACCCTCAGCCAGGACCGGCCGGGAATGACGACGAAGCGCTGGCCAGCGGCCGCCAAGACCGTCTCCAGGGCCATGAATCCCCCGGCTCCGACCAGTGCCAGTGCCAACAGCAGCGCGAGGAGCCGATTAAGGCCCCTCACGGCGGCCCGGCAGGGGGCGGCCCGGCAGGGGGCGGCCCGAGCGGATCGGCATCAAGGTCGATGTCATCCACCGCCACCTCGACCTCCCGCTGATCGCCGAGTTGGCGCAATGCCGCGTGAGCCGCCGCTCGCGCCGGCTCGACCACGTCGACCAGCGGAAGGTAGCCGGCCACGATGCGCACGACCACGGCGTCGGGCCGGAGGGCGACGCCGATGGCGGTACCTCCGGCGAACTGGGTGCCCACCTCGACGCCATGCCCCGGCGACAGCCGAGCTACGCCCGGGACGGAGCGAACCGCCTCGGCGACTGCCGCCGCAAGGGCTCCTCGACTCGGGACCCCTGTGCTGGACGCGCCAGTGTTCAAAGAACCCTGTTGGGCCCCTCGCCCGGGTCTAGTTCGGCATCGAAGTACAAGTCGTCCACGTTTATGTTGACCTCGACCACCTCGAGCCCAGTCATCGACTCCAGCCGGTCGATGACATTCGCCCGGACTGCCTCGGTGGTCTCGATGATGCTCAGGCCGTAGTAGGCCACTATGTCGATGTCGATAGCGGCCTGGCGCTCACCGACCTCCACCATGATCCCCTGGGTGGTGGTGTCCGTGCTGGTCCCCCCAGGCACTCTCGAGCGCAGCGAACCGAAGGCGCGGGCCAGGCCCTTGCCCATCGCCTGGACGCCAGGGATCTCCCGGGTGGCGATTGCCGCGATCTTGGACACGACCACCTCGGCGATCTGCGTGACCCCCCGTTCGGTGCGCAGCCTGGCGCCCGGCGCCCGGCGGTCGAGTGGCCCGTCAGCCGTTCGGGGCGCCACCCTGGGTGCGCCAATCTCGCTGGTACCGACCTCGACCTCCGGGGTCACAGGCTGGGTCTCGCTCATCTGCAGTCGCTCCTTTTGGTCGATGGGTGTTCGATGGGTGTCCTGTGGGTATGGGGGCTCGCTGCTCGTTCGACCAACGTCAGCCGCGCCGAGACTCGTCACGGAAGCGCTCGGTGATCCTGCCAAGGTCTACGCCGCCCTCGATGACCGTCACGACCAGCCAGCCGATCGCCCCGGCGATCACCGCTGCCAGGACAATCCAGGACGCCGCCCACGCCAGCCAAACTATGAGGAACCCCACCAGGAACCCGAACTGACGACGTGACACTGGCACTCCTCGCTATGACAGCCCTGGCCGGTCGAGTCATTGGTCGAGACCTCAGGGCACCGGCCAAGACCTACTAGACGTCCGAATCCCCTCTACCCACTCCCCTCATCGTAACCAGGCTCCTCGGAGGTGAGGCACTGCTATGGTGCGGTGCACGGTAGCGATTGCGGCCATGTCACCGAGACACCCCGACCTCTTACGCTGCTTCCAACCTTGCATATTCGTTCCAGTTGGGAGGACCGCGTGCGTACCACGCGCATTATCGCCAACCTTCGAGTGGCTGACCTTGAGGCAGCGAAGAGCTTCTACGTCGACTACCTGGGGCTGAGTACGGAGGAGTTCGACATGGGATGGGTGGCCAGCTACACCTCCCCCGACACCGGGGCGAGTGTCCACCTCGTAGTGCACGATGCAACCGCACCCGAAGACTCGGTCATCTCCGTTCTCACGGATGACATCGAAGGTGCTTATGCCGAAGCTCAGCAACTTGGCTACGACATCGTGCACCCGCTAACTACAGAGCCATGGGGTCACCGCCGGTTCTTTGTCCGAGCACCAAACGGCACGGTGATCAACATCGGGTACCACCCGCACTGACAGGCAGTATTACGCAACCGTCCACGTGCCGCCCCCCGCGTCCCGATGCCGGAGTCGCTCGCGGGACCGCCGCGCCGCCCGCCATGCGCAGCGGCTGAGGGAGAAGTCGAGGATCAGCATCGTGTCAGCCTTCGCCAGCCGAGCGGAGGGCCATCGTAGGGTCCAAGATCGCCGTCCAAGATCCACCGGCCACGAGCGGCCAAGTCGTGTTGCACCCGTACCCAGTCGTTGGGTGCCATGGCGGTGAGGCCAGGACGCCAGAAGTGCTGGTCCAGCTCTATGACCGGCAAGCCGGTCAGCTCGCCAAGGCGGGCGGCGGCAACGGACTTCCCCGCCCCGCCCCGACCCAGGACGACTACTCGTTCCACCCGGACCAGTATGCCCGCCAGCACCAGCGTTGGCGGGGCGGTGGCGGCGGAGAGGGTGGGATTCGAACCCACGGTCCCTTGCAGGACACACGATTTCCAGTCGTGCCGATTCGGCCGCTCTCGCACCCCTCCGAGCGGCCCAAGCTATCCTGTGCGACTAGCCGGTCGTTTCGTGCGGCGGCTGGGCCCTGCGCAACGGCAACCCGTGAACCGAGTCAGGGCCGGAAGGCAGCAGCTCTCAGCGGGTCAACCCGTGTGCCGCAGCAAGCCTGGCCGCCGCGCCGAGAGGCGAGGCTCATCGAGATCCCGGGGTGCAACTAGGATGCCTTGCCGTGGAGGAGCCGCCCTACCAGTCCCTCTACCGGCGCTACCGGCCTCAGCGCTTCTCCGAGGTGCGTGGACAGGACCACGTGGCCGTGGCCCTGCGCAACGCGGTCCGCAGGGATCACGTCAGCCACGCCTATCTGTTCAGTGGTCCACGGGG
>JBOGGU010000102.1:0-27120 GCA_050744085.1 Acidimicrobiales bacterium | reverse complement strand
CGAGTGAGCTGCCCGAGCTCGCTACGCCGAGCTCGGGCGCAGGCTTCGGCTGACTCTCAACGGGGCCAGCGGGCCTTCGTGTCTATCGGGTCCTCGCCCGAACGCGAACTCGCTCCGCCGCTCAGCGACGAGTGGATCAGGTCGGCTACCCGCTCGCGGGCGACTTCCCCGAGTGGGCCCTCAATCAGCCCGGAAAGGCGCTCCTTCGCGAGGTCGCCGAGAGCCTTCACCTTCTCCGCGGCCTGGTCCGCTGTGGCCGACGACGTCCGCTGCGAGCCTTTTGAGCCCTTCTGACCGCCAGACTTCATGCCGATGCCGAGTCGCTGCAGCTGGCCAGCCTTGTTGGCAGCCCAGACGCCGACTGCTGCACCTGCCAAGAAACCAGTCTTGAACTTCACCCCACCCTTCTACCCCGCGCACGTGTTGCGCGCCACCTGGCGAGGAGATTCCCGAGGGCACCGCGAGCTGGCTACGATCGAGCCTCCGCACCATTCCGGGGTAGCTCAATCGGCAGAGCAAGCGGCTGTTAACCGCTAGGTTGAGAGTTCGAGTCTCTCCCCCGGAGCTGCTCCAGCCGGGGACTGCACCACGGACTCTCCGTGTGCTTGAGTACTGGCGGGCCCGTAGCTCAGTGGTCAGAGCAGAGGACTCATAATCCTTGGGTCGTGGGTTCGATCCCCACCGGGCCCACGCCGTACCTCTGGTTCTGTTGCTCCGGCTAGGAGATGGAGACACGATGACCATGGCCACGAGGGCGGACACCCAGTCGCCTGTACTGAGCGTCGCCGACAGCCACGACCTGATCCGTGTGCACGGCGCGCGCGAGAACAATCTCAAGGACGTCAGCGTCGAGCTCCCGAAGCGCCGGCTGACCGTCTTCAGCGGCGTCTCCGGCTCCGGCAAGAGCTCTCTCGTGTTCGGCACTATCGCGGCGGAGTCGCAGCGGCTGATCAACGAGACCTACAGCGCCTTCGTGCAGGGCTTCATGCCGACGCTGGCGCGACCCGAGGTCGACGTACTCGAAGGGCTGACAACCGCGATCATCGTCGACCAGGAGCGGATGGGGGCCCATTCCCGCTCCACGGTCGGCACCGTCACCGATGCCAACGCGATGCTGCGCATCCTCTTCAGTCGACTCGGGCAGCCGCACGTCGGCTCGCCGAGCGCGTTCTCCTTCAACGCCCCCTCGGTCCGAGGAAGCGGTGCTATCACGATCGAACGAGGTGCCGCGAAGACCGTGAGAAGGACCTTCACGCGCACCGGGGGCATGTGCCCCCGCTGCGAGGGCATGGGATCGGTGACCGATATCGACCTCACCCAGCTCTTCGACGACTCCAAGTCGCTCGCCGAGGGCGCCATGACCATCCCGGGCTACCAGGCGGGCGGCTGGAACTTCCGGCTCTACAGCTCCTCGGGCTTCTTCGACCCGAACAAGCCGATCCGCAAGTACAGCGCGAAAGAGCAGCACGACTTCCTCCATCGCGAGCCGATCAGGATGAAGATCGAGGGCATCAACATGACCTACGAGGGGCTGATCCCTCGGGTCAACAGGTCGATGCTCGCCAAGGACAAGGAGGCAATGCAGCCGCACATCCGGGCGTTCGTGGACCGGGCTGTCACCTTCACGGTGTGTCCAGAGTGCGGGGGCACCCGTCTCAGCGAGGCGGCTCGATCATCCAAGATCGCAGGGACCAACATCGCCGACGCGTGCGCGATGCAGGTCAGCGACCTGGGCGAGTGGGTGCGCGGCCTGGACGAACCGTCGGTGGCGCCGCTGCTGGCGGCGCTGGGCGAGACGCTGGACTCGTTCGTGGAGATCGGCCTGGGCTACCTCAGCCTCGACCGCCCGTCGGGCACGCTGTCGGGCGGCGAGGCGCAGCGGGTCAAGATGATCCGCCACCTCGGCTCCTCGCTCACCGACACCACCTACGTCTTCGACGAGCCCACCATCGGGCTGCACCCCTATGACGTCGCCCGGATGAACGACCTGCTGCTGCGGCTGCGGGACAAGGGCAACACCGTGCTGGTCGTGGAGCACGAGCCGGAGACGATCGCGATCGCCGACCACGTCGTAGACCTCGGCCCCGGTGCCGGAACGGCGGGTGGCACAGTCTGCTTCGAGGGAACCGTCGAGGGGCTGCGGGCCAGCGGCACCATCACCGGCCGCCATCTGGACGACCGGGCCTCGTTGAAGCCCGCGGTGCGCATGCCGTCGGGGGTGTTGGAGATACGCGGCGCCACGGCGCACAACCTGCGCGACGTCGACGTCGACATCCCGCTCGGGGTGCTTGTCGTGGTCACCGGCGTGGCAGGCTCCGGCAAGAGCTCGCTCGTGCACTCGTCGATCCCTCCTGGCACCGGTGTGGTGTCGGTGGACCAGGGCGCGATCCGCGGCTCGCGACGCAGCAACCCCGCGACGTACACCGGGCTGCTCGACCCGATCCGCACGGCGTTCGCGAAGGCCAACGGGGTGAAGGCGGCGCTGTTCAGCGCCAACTCCGGGGGCGCGTGCCCCAACTGCAACGGCGCCGGGGTCGTCTACACCGACCTGGCGATGATGGCCGGGGTCGCCACCACCTGCGAGGAGTGCGAGGGGAAGCGGTTCCAAGCATCGGTGCTGGAATACCACCTGGGCGGCCGCGACATCAGCCAGGTGCTCGCGATGTCGGTGACCGAGGCCGCGGCATTCTTCGGCGCCGGCCAGGCGCGCACGCCGGCCGCGCACGCCATCGCCGTTCGGCTCGCCGAGGTGGGCCTCGGCTACCTCAGCCTCGGCCAGCCGCTTACCACCCTGTCCGGCGGCGAGCGCCAGCGCCTCAAGCTGGCCATCCACATGGCCGAGAAGGGCGGCGTCTACATCCTCGACGAGCCCACCACTGGCCTGCACCTGGCCGACGTCGAGCACCTGCTCGGCCTGCTCGACCGCCTCGTCGAGGATGGCAAGTCCGTCATCGTCGTCGAGCACCACCAGGCGGTCATGGCGCACGCCGACTGGATCATCGACCTCGGCCCCGGCGCCGGCCACGACGGCGGCCGGATCGTCTTCGAGGGCACACCGGCCGACCTTGTCGCCGCCCGCTCCACCCTCACCGGCGAGCACCTCGCGGCCTACGTCGGGTCCTGACTGCCGGCTTCGCCGGTGACGGTCATGCTGCCACGCCAAACCTGAACTTTGGTCAACGGTGACCTCTCAGCAGTCATGAGAGACCCAAGTTCAGCACGAGAGTGCTTGCCCTAAGCCGACGCGCAACTTCGGCTTGGGTTTCTGCGCACGAGCAGCCCCGCAAGTTCGGGCCATGTACCTACTGCCATCCGGCTGCACGACCTCGGAGCGCGTCCCGACAATTTTACGGAGGTGCTGGTCGGCCCGCCGGCTTCAATATGAGGTTTAGGGCGCCCCGGCCTCGCTGGCCGCCCCGGCCAGCCGGCCCACGGCCAGGGACGCCAGCTCCCAGCACAGGTCCATGGTCGCGGCTCGGATGTGGAACAGTAGGTCTCCGGGGGTGGCCACCGCCCGGTGCCGATCACCGTCGAGGGCGCGGAACGGGTGTAGCTCGGCCGGCCGTGAGCCAGCGAAAAGACGGTCCCATGCCGCCGACCCCACCCCCGCCACCACGGCCAGCCCACCCTGAGGGGAACGGAAGCCAACCGTCCGAGCAAGTCCGGACAGGTCGGCGAGCAGGTCTCGCACCACGGGCTCGCTGCCGTCGTCGATCGCCAGGACGAGGAAGACAGCGCTGGCCGTCAGCGCCGTCAGCACGGGTTGGGCCACCCGTGGCCCGGCGACGGCCTGCTGGTTCGCGGAGACGCGTTGGGGAGCCAGTAGCGGAACCCCTCCGAAGAGGGGCTCTGACCTGCGATTTTGACGGTCACGGATGGGTGGTGGTGCTGCGTTGTCGCTATTCGAACTCCAGCGAGCTTCGCTCGCAGCTCAGCCAACTGCTTGACCACCTTTGTCGGGCGTGACACCGGCAGGGTAGTGATCGTCTCAGTCGCCTGGCCTCTCGGTACTCACTTGATTGTCGGCTGCACGAACTGCATGGCCGGACCGGCGCAATTCCCGGCCTGGGCTGCAGCCACGGCATCGTTGTAGGCGTCGACCTCGTAGGCATTCACCTGAGCGATCGCGGCGTTCGCGGTGCTGAGCGCAGCACTGATCGCGGCCTGGGCTGCCGCCACTGCCACGTTGACGTCGCTCTGGGTGGGCGCGCCGTCGTTGTAGGAGGGCTGTTGGGCCTGGGCGCTCTGGAGGGTGGAGAAGTCTTGCTGGATCCCGGCAATGTCGCTGCGGAGCGTCGAGAGTGCCGTCTCAACCCCGTCGGCAGTATCCGACACGGTGTCGCCGTCGTCGCCCACGGTGTCCGCATCGTCCTGGTCGGTGTCGGAGTCATCGCAGACCTGATCATTGTTGGTGCCGTTCTGCGACTCCGTGATGACCATCTGCTCCTGTTGAGCGACGGTGGCCAGGTCGGCCTTGGCCTGGGCCAGGTTGGCGGGGAAGCCGTTGAGTGATGACGAGAGGTTGGCCTCGTCGCTCTTCATTCCCGAGATGTCTCCTTCGACGTTGCTGGCCGCTTTGTCGATGGCCTGTCGCTCGGAAGCGACGGTTTCGGCCGCCGCCGCGCTCTGGTTGGCGCTGCCGGTGTTGTTCTGGAGGTCGGCCAGGGCCTGGTTGAACTGGGTGGCAGACGCTGCCGTAAAAGTGATTGGGGCGAGGGACCCGTTGCTCTGGGGAAAGTTCACGGTAAAGGACCCGCCCGACAGAGTGCCGAACACCTCGGTGCCGTGGTCAAAGCTGAGGGTGATGGTCGAACCAGCCAGCTTCCCGGTCACTGAGATCGTGTCGGTGGAGATCGAGGCGTTGGGTGGGGTCCCCGACAGAGTCTCGACCTGGGCCGTGCCGGTGAGGTCGTTGGCCGACATGGTCCACTGAATGAACACCACGGCCCCGGACTCCTTGGCCAGGTAGCCCGAGCCCACGGCGGCCGGGACGGCGGTGTTGCCGGTCGAGCGGCCAGTCGAGCCGGCCGAGTGGGTGCCCTTGGCGCTCGGCTGGGCGAGCACCACCCCGCCGATTACCCCACCGGCCAGCACAACCGCGACCGGGATAGCCCACCAGCCTCGTGGCGAGTACCACCTCTTCTTCGGTGCCGGCACCCCCGGCGACCCTACGTCCACGTCAGCCCCATTTCGGATTGGTCGAGCCAGTCTGACATGGGGGCAGCAGAGGCGCCGGTACCGGGGGGCAAGCTCACGCCCGACCCCCCGGTACCAGTTGTTCCTCATGCCGCCGCGAGTTCCTTGATCTCCCCGCTAGCTTCCCTGACTTCGGCCGGTGACGCGCCCGAGGTCGGTCACTCGCCAGGAAGTTTCAGCGCGGGCACTTGCGTAAGTTGAAGTTCCGCACCTATGCCTCGGAGGTCGCCAAACAGGGTTGCCCACACTCGGGCCTGGCCACGGACGAATTCCTCTCGCTCGGCCATCCGGCGTTCGAACGCGGTCCGCTCCCGGTGGAGAGTTCTCATCTCCTTGTCGATGCCCTCGACGGCGGCGACCACGTGGTCTCGGAAACGTGCCGAGGTCATGTAGTCGTACACGCTTTCGGCTAGCTCGCCCCTCCGTGCTATGGCCGTCCTCACTCTGGCTGCTTCGATGAGTCCCGATCGAAGCAGTTCCGCTATCGAATCAGCCAGCCGCAGGGAGACGACCCACACGCCGTCGAGGCAGGCGACTTCCGCGTCGTCAGGCAGCGTGGATGAGACGAGCACGGCTGCGTCGGCGCGTTCCTTGCGGGCGTTATCCTTCAAGGTCGGTATCCAGCTGTTCCCGAAGGTCTTGGTCCGTTTGGATTCCCAGAGGATCGTCGCAACGGGTTTGCCGCCGTGCGACCGCACCGTCTGCACCACGTCGGCTCCGGATCGGCCCCGAGGAACGCGGCGGATGTCGTCGTCGGGGAACCGCGCAGATAGCCGTTCGTCGAGGGCCATCTCCTGGACAGTCCCTTGCAGCTCCTGGGAGGGCTGCTTCAGCCGCTGGCGCAACTGATCGGCGTCCGCCTGTGCCCGGCGCATCTGCTCGTCCTTCTCGCGCAGCTTCAGGTCGTACTCCAGCGCCAATCGCTCCTCTGCCTCCTTCCGGAGTTCCGAACGGCGCTTGTCGACCTGTCGCTCCACGGTCAGATCGATGTCTTCGTGCTTGCGGGCAAGTGCCTCCCGCTCCCTGCGCAGTTCGAGTTCCTGCCGTTTGAGCTCCTTGTTTTCGGCTGCAAGATCGGTCGTCGCGTCCCGCAGCTGTTGCAGCTCGTCCTCGGTTCGGGTACGTGCCACCTCTTCGAGCTGAGGACGCAGCTCGGCGACCACCTCATGGCGTAGCCGCGCCGTCAACAGGTCCGCGACCGGAATCGTGGTCCCGCACTCAGGGCAGGCGATCAGCGAAGGCTCGACTGGTTCTTCCAATCGCGCAGTCACGCCGCGCCGCCGTGTGCGAGATGATCGAGCCACGCGTCGCAGGAGCGGAACACGACAGTGATCACCGCGCCCGTCGACCTGTTCACAACGACCCCGACCCGTCCGCGCTGACGCACTTGACGATTGGGTGCGTAGTCGTCCTGGTTGTAGACCACCTCGGGGTCGTGGAGTGCCTGGTAGACCTCCGTCTCCGAGATCCCCCGCTCGATCGCGCGAAGTCGAAGATGCTGGGTGAGGTGCCAGCAGGGTTGTGTCGCTGTCTGCTGCATGACTAGCTCCTTTTTCGTAGCAGCGGTGCAGTCTGCGCCGCTTCATAGGAGTCAGGTCTCGCCCGTAGACTCGGCGTCGTAGGGTGCTGCTCTACGGAGCGCGACCTGGCGCGAAGGGTCCGTGGCTGCGGACCCTTCGCTGCTGTCCGGGTCAGGGCGGGTCTGCCGCCTCCGGTCCGTCCGGACTGATACCAGCCGTGTCGTCTCGCTCCGGAGCGTGATCCGTGGCACTTCTCGCGGTCGCGAAAGCGTCCATAGCGCCTGTGCCAAGCGCGGCCTCGTAGCCTGCGCGCAAGCCGTCGGCGTAGCCGCGCTCCCAGGGCGGGGTGCGGCGGAAACTGAGTTCGTCGTAGCCGATCGGGTCCAACAAGGAGCCGAGGTCTTTTGCTACCTCCCAGAACCAGTCAGGTGCGTTCTCCTTCACCCCCCCGTGGACCGCAACGTAAGACATACTCGACTTCCAACCCTCGGCCCACTTGTAGAGGTCGAAGCCGTCTCGCGCGAAGCCAGCCAATCCGTGCCAGTCGAGGTCGACTAGCCGCTTGAGGGCCACTCGGTATCCCTCCTGGTAGTCACCCTTGGCCAGATCAGCGAAATGGGCGACGCCGGCCGCTAACAAATCATCGACGTCTTCTGGCGCCTGTGCGTAGGCCGGCTCGTCGGTGCGGCCGAGGTAGCGCTCCAGAGCAGTACGGACGACCTGAGACGTCGGCGTGTCCGGCCCGAGCGCCTTGGCACGCGCCTCAAGCTCGTCAGGTAGGTAGATCGAGAGTCGACCCATATCCACAGTATCCTACAATCAATGTCACATGTCAAGGTAGGACATAAGGTAGGAGGTTAAGGACCCGTCGCCATAGTGGTTCCCGCAATCCAGATACGAGATGCCCTTGCCGGATGACTGCACGACTTGACTCGGCCGGACGTTGGAGCCCTCCTGGTACCTCCCCAGCCAGGAGGTGCAGGAATGGAGCAGGAACCGCGAGCCGATGCCGATGAGGTCCGGACCCGTCGCTTGGTGGTGGTCGATGAGTGCCTGACCGCTACGTTCCGGTTGGGGGCGGCTCGCACTGTGGCGAAGGCAGTCCGACGTTCCCCGCGGCCGTACCGACCCACTGATGGGCGTGAAGCACCAAATTTCTTGAACTACCTCTTGACGTCGCAGCGCGAGAGGCGCATTATGTCCGCCCCTGGCACGCTTGTCCGGTCGTGGGCGCACAGCCCATGTCCACAAACTTTCTATCACCAGCGGTTTCGTCGCGGCCATCCCCCGGGCCCGCGCCGCTCGGTTCATCTTGGCTGTCCATCGCGTTCGGCCGTCCTGACGGCCTCTCTCCTACCGACCGGCAGCTGCTCGGACTACTGGGCGAGCACCAGGTGCTCACCACCAGCCAACTCGTCCGTCTCACGGACCTGCCCGAGCGTACTGTCCAGTACCGCCTCGGCCAGCTCGACCGGGCTGGACTGGTCAACCGGCATCGGCCCCAGGTCCCGGTCGGCACCGCCCCATATCACTGCTGGCTGACCACCTTCGGTGCGGCCGCCATCGGGGCCGGGCCGCCCGAGCCGTGGGGCGAGGACCTCGCCGGCCTCCGGGCTATCGCCGCTCTGAGCGAGCTGTGGCTCGGGGCCCGCGACCTCGGCCCGGAGGCAGGACTTCAGCTCAAGAGCTGGCGCCGATTGCCCTCCGGGGTGCCCTGGCGTGACTCGCGGACCGGCACGGTCCGGGCGCTGCCGGTCGAAGCCGAGCTGAGGGTCACCGTTGGCGGGGCACTCGTCAGCGCGCTCGTGCTGGCCAGGGTGGAACGGGTCCCCTCGGCGCGCCTGGTGGCGGTCCTGGGCCGGTTCGTCAGCGCCGTTGGCGCGCTGCCGGCGACACCGTCTCCTCCAGTGCTGCTCGTCCAGGTACGCACCGGACACCTGGCGGACGTCGTGCGCTCGGCGTGCCACGAGGTCGCGGCTGCCCCGGTGGCCCGCCATCTCGATCCTGCGGCGCTGGAAGTAGCAATCCGGCGGGTGGCGGTCGGGGTGGTCGAGCCTCGCCCGTCCGGGCTGGTCGCCGAGGCGGTCTGGCAACCGGGGGCCGGGGGCCGTGCCGGTCGCCTGGTTAAAGTTCTCGCCGTAGCTGCGGGGAGCGGCCAATGAAGGGCCGGCCCGCCACGCGGGAGGGACTGCCCGCGTTCGAGAACCCGACAGCTGGCCGAGATGGAACCGCTCCCGGCAGCTCCCACCATCCGCAAGGGGTCCCGAACCGGGACCCCCACCATCCGCAAGGTGAAAAGGACAAGGTCCCGGCCGAGAGGCGTTGTCCGCTCTGGGCCGCCGGTTGCGGTGGCGACAGCGACGTGCGTCAACCGGGGGGAACCCCGCTGGGCTGCGGTCGGCAACGACCGGCGATGCCGGTGCCCGAACCGGGTGCCTTGCGCCCATTGGCCCGGGCGCTGCTGGCGGTGGCGGCCGAGGTCCACGCCGCTCGCCGGGACCTGCCCGGTGCCGGCCGCCGGCCCGGCGAGAGGGCTTTGCGGATGGGAAATAGAGGGCTCGTTCAGGGGCTCCGTTCGGGGGTCCGTTCAGTAGTCCATTCTCCCGCCACCCAGGAGCGGACCGGGTCTGGGTGCGCGTCGCCGCAGGTCAACGGCGCTGCACCCCCGCCAGTGGTGAACCCCGACTCTATGGGTGATTGTGCATGACTGCGGTGCGTTCTCTCCGCCGGAGGCGGCCGGGGCGGACGACGGATCGGCTGATGTTCGACGTGGCGTCGTCGTTGACCGAGCGGGACCGGCACATCCTGCGTTTGATCCGTTGGCATCGGGTGCTCACCACCAGCCAGGTGCAGATGATGTTCTTCTCGGATCGCAACACCGCACAGCACCGGATGACCCGGCTCTACCAGTTGCGTCTGGTCGAACGCTTCCGACCACCCCACGCTGGCCGTGAGGCCGAGTACCACTACGTGCTCGACCGGCTCGGCGCCTTCGTCGTCGCCGTGATGGAGCTCCCCGACCTCGACCGGGAGGTCAAAGTCCGATGGCGCACGGACCAGGCGCTGTCCATCGCCACCAGCCAGCGCCTCGCCCACACGGTCGGCACCAACGACCTCTTCGTCCGGCTCATAGCCGCCGGCCGGCAAAACCCCGACGCCGAGCTCGTCACCTGGTGGGGCGAGCGCTACTGCAAAGCCAACCTGGGCGAGGTGGTCCGTCCCGACGGGGTGGGGCTCTGGCAAGAGGGAGAGGCAACGGTCACCTTCTGTCTGGAGTACGACTGGGGCACCGAGCACCTCGCCCGCATCAGCGCCAAGGCCAACGACTACGCCCGGCTCGAGCGGGCCTGGGGCATCGCCTTCTGGCTCCTGGTCGTCGTCCCCGGTCAGCGCCGCGAGCGCGGTGTTCGGACGGCGTTGGCCGGCAGCGGACTGGCGGTGGCCACCGCTACCAGGGTCGGTGCTCAGGCGCCGGAGAGCGCCGTCTGGGCGCCCCTCGACGCCGAAGGGACCCGGCTGCGGCTGGGTGGGTTGGCCGGCTGGCCACGCCCGGCCGAGTCGGTGACCAGGGTGGCTGAGGCAGCCCGTCTCCGGGCGGGCGACCCGGCTTTCGAGGGCCGGTGACGACCGGCTTGCATTCGGCAGCAGATGGAGGCCTGATGGACGGATCGGAACCGTGCCGGAACCGAAGGAGCGTGATGCGATGCGCTGTGTGATCTACCTGCGGGTGTCCACCCGCGAGCAGGCCGAGAAGGGCGAGGGGGAAGAGGGCTTCTCCATCCCGGCCCAACGCGAGGCCTGCACCCGCCATATCCGAGACGCCGGGTGGCAGCTCACCGACGAGTACGTGGACCGGGGCGAGTCCGCCCGCAGCGCCGACCGCCCGGCCTTGAAAGCCATGCTGGCCCGCATTGCCGAGGACCGTGACGTCGATGCCGTGGTGGTCCACAAGATCGACCGGCTGGCTCGCAACATGGAGGACCACGTCGCCATCCGGGCGCTGTTCCGGCGCCGCCGCGTGGCACTGGTCTCGGTCACCGAGAACGTGGAGGAGACCGCCTCGGGACGGCTGGTCGAGGGCATCCACGCGCTGATGGCTGAGTTCTACTCGGCCAATCTGGCCAACGAGATCAAGAAGGGCCTCAACCAGAAGGTGAAGCAGGGCGGCTTTCCCCACGGCGCCCCGCTCGGCTACGTCAACCTGCGCGAGGTGGTGGGCGGCCGCCAGGTGGCCCGCATCGTGCCGGACCCCGAACGCGCCTCGCTCATCACCGGGGCCTTCGAGCGCTACGTCACCGGGGACTGGACCCTGCAACGTCTGGCGGGGGAGTTGGCCCACCAGGGCCTGACCAACCGGGGCCAACGGGGCAAGCCCGCCGCACCGATCACCTGGCAGGGGCTGGCCAAGATCCTCGCCAACCCGGTCTACATCGGCGTCGTGGAGTGGAACGGGGTCCAGTACCCCGGCACCCACCAGCTGCTCGTCAGCCCCGAGGTCTTCCGCCGGGTCCAAGAGTTGCTCGTGGCCCGTGCGGCTCGGGGCACGCGCGAGCGCAAGCATCCCCACTACCTGAAGGGTCTGCTGCATTGCGGGGTCTGCGGTCGGCGCCTCTCGATCCAGCACTCCAAGGGCCGTTACACCTACTTCTTCTGCCTGGGCCAGAAGAACGATCCCCTTGGCACCTGCCGGGAGCCCTACGTTGCGGCCGACGACCTCGAGGCCCAAGTCGAAGACCTCTACCGGCGCATCCAGCTCCCCGAGTCATGGGCCGAGCGGCTCTGCGAGGAGATGGCGGGGGAGATCAAAGAGCGCCAGGCATCCGATGCCGCCCAGCGTGAGCTGCTCACCGACCGGCTGGCCAAGGCCGAGCGCGAACGGCGCAAGCTGCTCGACGCCTACTACGGCGGGGCCATCGACGTGCCGACGCTCAAGACCGAGCAGGCCCGGATCGGCTCGGCCATCGACGTCGCCAAGGACCGTCTGGCCGACCTCGACGCCAACCTCACCGAGCAGCAGGAAATCCTTGAACTGGCCGCCTCGCTGGCCACCCGCTGCGGCGATGCCTACCGCAAGGCCAACGACGGGACCCGCAAGCTGTTCAACGCAGCGGTGTTCGAGCGCCTGGACGTGAAGGGCGGCCGGCTCTGCCATGAGCAGTACCGGCCGCCTTTCGACGGGATCTTCACCGTGTCCGAGTTCGAATACGGAACACGAGTGGAGGTGGCGGGAATCGAACCCGCGTCCTTCGGGCTCGCAACGGGACTTCTCCGAGCGCAGCCGGTGGAAGGGTCTCGGGCCTCGCATCGTCACCGGCGTCGGTGCGAGGCCCCAGTCGACTGTGATGTCCCCGCTGGCCCGTCGACGTGACCAGGTGGGTGAGCCCCGCTAGATGTCGCCTGTGACCGGCCCGCAGGGCTGGGACCGGGCAGACGTCGCTACTGTCTAGGCAGCGAGTGCGAGCTGAGGCTCGGCGTTTGTATTGGTTTCCGGCTCTTTAGCGTGGCTCCGGAGACCACGGCTCGCTTCTCCCGTCTTGACGACCAAAGTCGAAGCCTGTCACCCCCTTGTCAATGTGCCCCTCCAGGTTACAGGCTCCGGGGCAGCGCACTCGCGGTGGTCGTGAGCGGTCTGGGGAAGGTAGATACCGTATACGCGCGAAATCCGCCCCCAGTTCCTGATGGCGCCCGCCCGGCGGCAGCCCGCCCGCCCCGGCGGCAGGTCAGTCCCCACGACCGTCCCGTCGGAGGGCACGGGCCACGTCCATCGCGGCGTCGCGTTCGGCCAGCGCAGCCCGCTTGTCGTAGGTCTTGCGGCCGCGGGCGAGGGCCAGCTCTACCTTGGCACGCCCGTCTCGGAAGTAGATCGACAGAGGGACGAGGGTCAGCGACTGCTGCTTGACTTGCCCGAGCAGGTGGTCGATCTGGCGGCGGTGCAGGAGGAGCTTGCGGGGCCGGTCGGGGTCGTGGCTCCCGAAGCCGACCGCCTGGGCATACGGCGACACGTGCACCCCGAGCAGCCATACCTCTCCGTCCTCGATTCGGGCGTAAGAGTCTCGGATCACCACCATCCCGGCGCGCAGCGACTTGACCTCGCTGCCCTGGAGGGCGATGCCGCACTCGAAGGTCTCCAAGATGTCGTAGTCGTGCCGTGCTCGCCGGTTCTGGGCGACCCGCCGCTCACCTGCCCCCGGCTCGCCCGCCTTGGCCTTGCGCCGCGGCGAAGCAGGCCCGGCTCGGGTGACAGCTCTGGCGTGGGGCACGCCACCCGACGGTAGCGTCGGGCTCGCATGCTCCGTCTACCGCAGTCTGTGTGGCTGGCGA
The DNA here is from genome assembly GCA_050744085.1 of Acidimicrobiales bacterium. GTDB lineage: Bacteria > Actinomycetota > Acidimicrobiia > Acidimicrobiales > JAJPHD01 > JAVKSL01. The sequence goes on along the minus strand of JBOGGU010000102.1, from coordinate 14,083 downwards.
TGGTCGCACACTGCCTGGCCGGCCTGCCCGAGGAGGCCTGTGGGCTCTTGGCGGGGGCCCCAAACCGAGACCCGGCCAGCGACCCGGCCAGCGACGGGGCCAGCAACGGGGCCAGCGACGGGGTCGTGGCACGGTGCTACCCGACTGCCAACGCGGCCCACTCGGCGCGGGTGTACGTGGTGGAGCCGAGAGACCACCTGCGCGCCGACCGGGACGCCGAGAGCCGGGGGCTGGAGGTCATGGGGGTGTTCCACTCCCACACCCACACCGACGCCTACCCCTCGCCGACCGACGTGGCCCAGGCTCCGGACCCGGACTGGCACTACGTGCTCGTCTCCCTCCGCCACGAAGTCACGGTGGTCCGCTCGTACCGGATAGTGGACGGGAAGATCGACGAGGAGCAGGTTGTTCTCGAAGGTGGGTAGAATGACGACCAGTCAAGTCAACAATCGGGAGGGACTGTGCAATCGGAGGGGACAGTGTTAGTCGAAGTCAGGCTTCCAACGGTTCTGCGTCCACATGCGGCCGGCAGCTCGGCCGTGAAGGCGCAAGGGGGGACGATAGGTGAGGTGCTGGGCGACCTGACCACCCACTTCCCAGGGATGGCCGGCCAGGTGCTGACCTCGGACGGCGCGCTCCACCGCTTCGTCAACGTCTACGTGAACGACGACGACGTCCGCTACCTGGACAAGCTCGACACCAAGGTCAGCGACGACGACGTGGTGTCGATCCTTCCTGCCGTGGCAGGCGGAGCCGGTTAGGCCGGCGGCGACGCCACCCGAGAGTCGTGACCGGGTAGGGAGGGCTCGAGTGGGCTCGCGCCGCAGCGTGCTGGACCTGATCGGCAACACGCCGCTGGTAGAGGTGTCGGAGCTGAGCCCGAGCCCAGGCGTGCGGATCCTGGCCAAGCTGGAGGGGCGCAACCCCGGGGGCTCGGTCAAGGACCGCATAGCGCTTTCGATGGTCGAGGAAGCCGAGAAGGACGGCACCCTGTCTCCGGGCCAGACCCTCCTGGAGCCGTCCTCTGGTAACACCGGCATTGGCCTGGCCCTGGTAGCCCGAATAAAGGGCTACCCGGTAAAGATCGTGATGCCCGCCAACGTGTCGGTCGAGCGCCGCCAGCTGCTGGCGGTATGGGGCGCCCAGATCATCGAGTCGCCGGGGGGAGAGGGGTCCAACGGCGCGGTGCGCTTGGCCCAGCGCCTGGCAGGCGAGCACCCCGAGTACGCCTTCTTGTACCAGTACGGCAACTCCGGGAACCCCCGGGCGCACTACGAGGGCACCGGCCCGGAGATCTGGCGCGAGTGCCCGGAGGTGACGCATTTCGTCGCCGGCCTGGGGACCAGCGGGACGCTGCTCGGCGTTGGCCGCTACTTGAAGGAGCGCAACCCCGAGGCCCAGGTGTGGGCTGTCGAGCCGCCCTCGGGGGAGATGGTGGACGGGCTGCGCAACCTGGACGATGGCTACATCCCCCCGATCTTTGCCGACTGGGGTGGCCCGGACCTGCTGGATCGCAAGACCGTCATCGGGCCCCGAGACTCGATTGAGTGGACACGGCGGCTCGCCGGAGTCGGCATATTTTGCGGCATCTCCTCGGGGTGCGCGATGGCCGGTGCGGTGCGCTGCGCGGCGGCGATCGCCGACGGCGTGATCGTGACGGTGTTCCCCGACGACGGCTGGAAGTACCTCTCCACCGACGCCTGGACTGGGGACCTGGACGAGGTGGTGGAGCGGGCCAAGCACATCGTGTACTTCTGAGGCCCGGTGGACGACCGCCCGATCGGTGTGTTCGACAGCGGCTTCGGCGGCCTCAGCGTGGTCAGGGCGCTGATCGACCTGGCCCCCGGCGAGGAATTGGTCTATGCGGGCGACACGGGCCGCTACCCCTACGGCCCCCGCCCCCTGGCCGAGGTAGCGGCCTTCGCCGGCCAGATCGCCCGCTGGCTCGTGGGCAGCGCCGGGGTGAAGATGGTGGTGGTGGCTTGCAACACGGCGTCGGCGGCGGCTCTCGACCTGCTCCGCTTCGAGCTCGAGGTGCCAGTCCTTGGAGTAATAGAGCCCGGTCTTGCCGCAGCACTGCGGGCCACTCGCAACCACCGAGTGGGAGTGATCGGGACTGTGGGCACCATCGAGTCCGGCGCCTACCAGCGCGCTGCCCAGTCGGCCCGGTCGAACGTCGAGCTGTGCTGCGTGGCCTGCCCTGGCCTGGTGGAGCTGGTGGAGGAGGACCGCTGTGACGGGCCGGCAGCCCACGCGCTCGTCGAGGCGCTGTGCTTGCCGCTCGGGCATGCTGGGGTGGACACGCTGCTGCTGGGCTGCACCCACTACCCGTTCCTTGCCCGTACCATCGCCGACGTGATGGGCAGGGGTGTGGTGCTGGTGTCCTCGGCGGAGGAGACGGCTTTCGAGGTGCGCCAGATCCTCGCCCAGACCGGCCTGGGGAGGCGTAGCGCCGGCAAGGCCGAGCACCATTTCTACTCTTCCGGGGACCCTGACGCCTTCGTGAGGCTGGGCTCCCAGCTGCTGGGCCCCGAGCTGGACCGGGTCGAGGTCCCCGCATGGGACTGACCTACCGCGCCCGAATTCCGGCCCGTACTATCGCGGACGTGATCGGTCGGCGGGCGGTGTTTGGGGACAGGCCGGCGTGGGCCTGAGCCTCACCGTCCTCGGCTGCGACGGCGGGTACCCCGGACCGGGCGGGGCGACCAGCGGCTACCTGGTGCGCGCAGCAGGCCTCAGTGTCGTGGTGGATCTCGGTCACGGGGCCCTAGCCAACCTCCAGCTGCATCACGACCTAAACACGATCGACGCCGTGGTGCTCAGCCACGAGCACCCCGACCACTGGGCCGACCTGGAGGGCCTTGCCGTGGCTCGGATGGGGGCCCCCGAGCGCCCCCCTTTGGCCGTGTACGCGCCGGGCGGGCTGCGCTCACACGTCTACCACGACGGCGCGGGGATGTTCGACTGGCGCTTGGTGTCGGACGGGGACCGGGTCGAGCTGGGGGCCATTCGCCTGGGTTTCTCTCGCACCGACCACGGCCCGGAGACGTTGGCTCTGCGTGTCGACGCCGAGGGCTCCTCGCTCGGCTACACAGCAGACACCGGCCCGGACTGGTCCCTGTCCGCTCTGGGGACGGGCCTCGACCTCGGCCTGTGCGAGGCAACCTGGCTGGCGCCGGACGAGGGGGGCGCCGCCCGGCACCTTTCCGCCCGCCAGGCAGGCGCCATGGCGTCGGAAGCCGGAGTCCGCCGGTGCGTGCTGACTCACAGGCGGCCGGGGCTTGCGGCCGAGGCAAGCTTCGCCGAGGGGAGCGAGGCATATGGGTCTGCTGTGGACCAGGCGACCATCGGGGCCGTGTACAACCTTTGACGTCCGGCCCGCGTTGACGGCCGGCCAGGCGCATCTCGAGAGGAGCAACCCGTGAGGAAGGACGGCCGTGAGGTCGACGAGCTGCGACCGGCCACCATGGATCGGGACTATACGGAGCTCGCCGCAGGCTCGGTGCTGGTGAGCATGGGCAGGACCAGGGTCCTGTGCACCGCATCGGTGGGAGACCGGGTACCGCCCTGGCTGAGGGGCGGCGGGAAGGGCTGGGTGACCGCCGAGTACTCCATGCTGCCCGGCTCGACCGCCGAGCGGGTCGACCGGGAGGCGGCCAAGGGCAGGCAGTCGGGCAGGACCCAGGAGATCCAGCGACTCATCGGGCGCTCCCTGCGATCCGTCACCGACCTTCGGGCGATGGGCGAGATGCAGGTGGTGTGCGACTGCGACGTGCTCCAAGCCGACGGGGGCACCCGCACCGCCTCGATCTGTGGGGCGTGGGTGGCGCTCCACGACGCATTCTGCAGGCTGGTGGCGGCAGGCAGGATCGGGGCACACCCGATCCAGGAGGCCTGTGCAGCGGTGTCGGTCGGTGTGGTTGACGCCACTTGCTTGTTGGACCTGGACTACAGCGAGGACGTGCGCGCCGAGGTCGACATGAACGTGGTCATGACGTCTTCCGGCCGCTTCGTCGAGGTCCAGGGCACCGCGGAGGGCCAGCCGTTCAGCCGCTCCGAGCTGGACGAGCTGCTTAGCCTGGGAGAGCACGGCATCGCTGCGCTCTTGGAGCTGCAGGCGGCGACCATCGCCGAACCCCCCGCGCGCAGGTAGCGGCTTGCGCCTGGTCCTGGCGACCGCCAACCCTCACAAGGCAGCGGAGATCGCTGCGATCCTGGGAGCTGTCGCCGGGGTCTCGCTGGTGCCCCGGCCCTTTGATGTTGCCGACGTGGAGGAGACGGGCGAGACGCTGGAGGACAACGCCCGCCTGAAGGCCCGAGCGCTGGCCGACGCAACCGGAGAGCCGGCGGTGGCCGACGATACCGGCCTGGAGGTAATGGCGCTGGGCGGCGCGCCGGGGGTTTTCTCGGCGCGCTATGCGGGTGAGCGTGCCACCTACGCGGACAATGTGGCCAAGCTGTTGAGGGCGTTGGCCGGCGTGACCGACCGCCGAGCCAGGTTCCGCACCGTGGCCCTCGTCGCCTGGCCCGACGGGCGGGAGCTGGTCGCGCAGGGATCCGTGGAGGGCACGATCTGTGACCGGCCCAGGGGGGGCGGCGGCTTCGGCTACGACCCCCTCTTCGTGCCCCCCGGAGGGGACGGGAGGACCTTCGCCGAGATGAGCCTGGAGGAGAAGGAGGCCCTCTCCCACCGAGGGAGGGCCTTTCGGGCGCTGGGACAGCTGCTCGTGTCGCCCGGCAATGGTGGTTGTTCACCTATAACGTGAACAACCACGATCGCCGCCCCGGCAAAGGCCCGGCGGCCCGGCCCGGCGGCCCGGCGGCCCGGCTCAAGAGCCGCCGGGGGACCAGGCCTGACTCGTAGGCCATGACCACGAGCTGGGCCCGGTCGCGGGCGCCGAGCTTGGTCATGGCCCGGCTCACGTGGGTCTTGGCGGTGAGGGGGCTGAGGTAGAGCTTGGCCGCGATCTCGACGTTCGAGAGCCCGGTGGCCACCAGGGCCATAACCTCCTGCTCCCTCGAGGTGAGCAGGGCCAGGGCAGCAGGCGTACCCTGGCGCCTGCCGGGCCGAGCGGTCAGCTCGGCGATCAGCCGGCGGGTCACCCTTGGCGACAGGAGGGCCTCGCCGGCGGCAACGACACGGATGGCGGCGAGAAGGTCCGCGGGCTCGGTGTCCTTTACCAGGAACCCACTAGCGCCGGCGCGCAAGGCCTCGAACACGTACTCGTCGGCCTCGAAGGTGGTGAGGATGATCACCTTCACCCCGGCCAGGTCCTCGTCGGTGCCGATTCGCCGGGTTGCCTCCAGGCCGTCCATACCGGGCATCCGGATGTCCATCAGGACGACGTCGGCCCGGGCGGAGCGGGCCAGGGCGAGGGCGGCCGCGCCTTCGCCGGCCTCTCCTACCACCTCCAGGTCTTCCGCCGAGTCGACAAGCACCCGGAACCCCGCTCTCACCAGCACCTGGTCGTCTGCCAGCAGGACCCGGATCATCGGACCCTGGCCGCTCGGGTGGGCCGGCCAGCGGACCTGTCGGTACGGTCATCCGACCCAGCACCACCTGCGGGGCCAGCCGAACCGGCCGGGCCTGTCGAACCTGCCGACCCGGCGGGCCCGGCCGCGCCGTCGGCGGGGCCAGCCGACCCAGCTGACCCAGCGTCGCCGGCCGGGCTGTCGGAGGGGCGGACGGACAGCGGGAGGCTTGCCCTTACCAGCCAACCACCACCCTCGCCCGGACCGGCCTCCAGGGTGCCGCCGACCGCCGCAGCCCGCTCCCGCATCCCGGTGATGCCGTGCCCGGCTCCCTCCGAGAAGCGGCCAGGTCCAGCCAAGGTCCCCCGCCCGTCGTCGGACACTTCGATCACCAACAACGAGCCCTCGTAGCTCAGCCTCACCGAGGTCTGCGCCGGGCCGGCGTGGCGCAGGGCGTTGGTGAGCGACTCCTGCACGATCCGGTACCCGGCCAGGTCGACTGTGGGCGGGAGGCCGCGGGCCTCGCCGAGCACGGTCACAGATGTGGGCATCCCAGCGGCAGTGGCGCTCGACACCAGCACATCGAGCTGGTCTAGGCCCGGCGCTGGCATGGTGAGGTCAGTGTCGTCGGCCTGGCGCAGCACGTCGAGGATCGAGCGCAGTTCGCGCAGAGCCTCCTTGCTGGCCCCCTTGATGGCCACCAGCGCCTCCTTGGCCTGTCGAGGCTGGTCGTCGATGACATGCGCGGCCACCCCGGATTGACGTTGATCATGGCTATCGAGTGCGCCACGACGTCGTGTAGCTCCCTGGCGATGCGGAGGCGCTCGGTGTCCACGCGACGGCGGGCCTCGTCGTCCCGGGTGCGCTCGGCCAGGGTTGCCCGCTCGACGACCCCCGCCACGTATGCCCGCCTGTTCGCAACCGCCAAGCCGGCGCACACCGTGGCGGCCGCGACAAAGGGGAAGACCGTCGTGCTGCCGCCGAGGGCCGGAAACGGAGCGAAGGCGACATTGAGGGCTTCCAGGCTGACCAGGGTCACGGTTCCCAGGAGGACCGCGCGGCGCCAGCTCCCGGTGGTGGCCACCGTGTAGAGGCCGATCATTGGAGCAACCGCGGCGGACCCGTCCACGTAGCCCAGCCCCGTGTATATGAGGACCGCAGCCAGCGACACCGTGAAGGTGGCAACCGGCCAGCGCCGCCGCCAAGCGAGCACCAGCATGGCGACTGCCACCAACGCGTAGGCCGCCACGCTCGGATGCGGCAAAGTACCCGGCTGGTGGACGAACACCGGGCTGCCCTTGACGTGTCCGTAGGCCTCGCCCACCGACCCCCATACCAACCCAGCGGCCAGGACCACCGCGACGAGGGCGTCGAAGGTCACGCTCCTGCGCGGTCGGCTCCAGGCCCTCACGCCACCGACGATACGCCCCGGCCGGCTCCGTCGTCGTCATCCGAAGGTAGGCAATCTCGACTACCGCGCCGGGCGTAGTCCCTGTGCCGGAGCGCAGGCGGGGAGCAGCCGCAAGTGTCAACCCCAGGGGGACGACAGACGCGCCCGTTTTCCGGATCATTGAGTGCAACAACCTCACTCGACCAATGGAGGGATCAGATGACCCGGCTTGCCCACTTCGTCCTACGTCACAAGCTGGCGGTGGTGCTGGCCTGGCTGGCCGTCGCCTTGGCCGGCTTCATGACCATCACCACCACCACCTCCCGACTGTCGGAGAGCTTTGCCCTTCCCGGCCATGCGGGGTACGTGACCGACACCCACATCGGGGCGCTCTACCACAACGGCGGGGGTAGCACTCCCACAGTCCTCACCCTCACCCTGCCTGCGGGGACCACGGCGACACAGCCGAGGGCGGCGAGTGAGATCGCCAGCACCTTCGCCAAGGCCGCAGCCGCGGTCCCCGGTACCCGGCTGGCCGACGCGGCCACCACTGGGGACACCCACTTCGCCACGGCAAACGGCTCAACGGCGTTCGCCCTGGCATTCACGGCCGCACCGACCGCCAAGGGTGGCGGCTTCCCCGTCGACCACACCACCCGGCCGATCACCGCGGCGCTCGCAGCCGCGACCCCCGCCGGCTGGCACAGCGGGGTCAGCGGGCTCACCCAGCTGGCTGCGGCCAAGGGCGCCCCCAAGGGGACTGGCACCCTCACCGAGTCCATGCTCGGGGGGCTCGGGGCGCTGGCCGTCCTGGCGTTCGTGTTTGCCAGCTTCCTGGCGATCGTGCCCATCCTCATGGCGCTGGTTGCGATCCCGGCGACGTTCCTGCTTGTGCTGGGGCTCACCCACTTGACCAGCGTCAGCTTCATCGTGGAGTTCCTGATCGCCCTGATCGGCTTGGGCGTGGCGATCGACTACTCGCTCCTGGTGGTCACCCGCTGGCGCGAGGCCCGGTCCAACGGCGCCGACAACCAGGCAGCGGTCATCGCTGCCATGGAGAGTGCCGGCCGATCCGTGGTGTTCTCCGGCCTCACCGTGGCGATAAGCCTGCTGGCCCTGGTCGTGGTGCCGGTCAGCCTCTTGCGCAACCTGGGAGCGGCGGGCTTCTTCATCCCGCTGGTCTCGCTGGCAGTGGCGGTCACCCTCCTGCCGGTCCTGCTGGCCACCATCGGCCCGCGCCTCGACTGGCCCCGGATCCGCAGGGAAGGCCGGGCCAGCCGGCCCTGGAGCGCCTGGGCAATGCTGGTCACCCGCCACCGCAAGGCAGCCGCCCTGATCGGCACGGCCGCCCTGGTGGCCCTGCTGGTGCCTCTCGGGTTCATCCGCCTCGGCGAGCCCCCTTCGAGTGCCCAACCCCAGGTCGGCCCCGCCCACACGGCGCTCGCCAGCTTGGAATCGGGCCACATCCCCCCTGGCATCCTGGCACCCATCGAGGTCCTCACCCGTGCACCTGATGCCTCCATCGTGGCGAAGAATCTAGGAATCCTGCCCGGCGTCTACGCGGACTTCGCGCCCACCAACCCTCAGTTCCGCCAAGGTGGCACGGCAATCGTGGATGTCCTGCCAACCGCCGAGCCCAGCACCCGAGCTGGTGGGGCGACGGTGCGAGCCGTCCAAGCCGCGGTCGCCTCCCAACCGGGGGTGATCGGTGTCGGTGGCGCTGGCGCCGAGCAGGCCGACTTCATCAGGGCCGTCTACGGGAGCTTCCCGTTGATGCTCGGATTGATCGCGCTCTGTACGTTTCTCCTGCTCTCGAGGGCCTTCAGATCGGTCGTCCTTGCCGCCAAGGCAGTGCTGCTCAACGCGGCGTCTGTGGGCGCGGCCTTCGGTGCGATGGTCCTGGTGTGGCAGATGGGACAAGGCAGCGGGGCGCTGTGGGGGACACCTGCAACTGGGGCGATCACCGTGTGGGTGCCGATAATGGTCTTCGCCTTCCTGTTCGGCCTGTCGATGGACTACGAGGTGTTCATCCTCACCCGGATGCGCGAGGCCTACGACGACACGGGGTCCACGACCCAGGCCGTGGTGACAGGGATCGGGCGAACGGGGAGGCTGGTCACCAGCGCGGCGCTGATCCTGTTCCTTGGTTTCGTGGCCATGTCCACCACGCCGGACGTCGACGTGAAGGTGCTCGCCACCGGCCTCGGTGCGGGGATCCTGCTCGACGCGCTGGTGGTCCGCTGCCTGCTGGTCCCGGCGCTGGTGGGTCTGTTCGGGCGTTGGAACTGGTGGCTTCCCTCGTGGATGGGCACCGCCCTGCGTGTCGCGCGCTCGCCCCTGGCGACGGCGGAGCCGGCCGCCGAGCCGGCGGCCGAGCTGGTGGGTGCTGGGCGATGAGGCCCTGCCCCTGCACCGGTCGCACCCGCGCACTAGTCTGGGGCAATGCAGGCCACACCCGAGGTTCTCGAGGGGATCCGTCCGGTACTCGACGACGAGGGGGATCACGACCGGATGGCGCACATAGTGGTCCCCGCTTCTGCGATCACCGAGGCGATCGTCACCGGCAAGCCGTGCACGGCGCTCTGCGGGAAGGTCTGGGTGCCCTCCAGGGACCCCAAGCGATACCCCGTTTGTGCCACGTGCAAGGAGGTGGCGGTGTCGATGGGATGGAAGATCCCCACCGGCTGAGAGCCGAGCCAGGTCATCGGCGCGCCGCGCCGGGGACATTGACGGGGTGGTTCGCGCGCCACCACGGATCGGTGCACCTGCTCGCGCTGGTGCTGGTATCTGGCTGTGGGGCTGCTACCTGGTGGCAGGTGAACCGGGCACTCGGGGGCAACGGGCTGTCCTGGGCCTACGTGTTCGAGTGGCCTTTCTTCGCGGGCTACGCCGTGTTCATGTGGCGCAGGCTCCTGCGCGAGGCGTCGGGGCGCCCGCAGTGGCGCGTGTCCCCGGACTCCTGGCTGGCGGTCCCGCCCCCGACTGCCGCCGAGGAGCACGCCGAGGCCGAGAGGCTGTGGGACTACAACCGATACCTGGCCGAGCTGGCGGTGGTCGACCAGGCCCGCCAGCTGGCCCGCCGGCGCTCAGTCGGCCCCGGAGGCCGCGCCCAGATCCCCGGCGGCGAGCAGGTCCGCCGAGCTGGGCCGTCAGAGGTCGAGGCGTAGACCTGGGTAGGCCTCGTTTCCAAGCAAGCCTCGTTACGATGTCCGCGGTGCCCACTCGACGGCCAGTATCCGAGGCCCCTGAGCCGAGTTCACTCAGCCAGTGACACAGGTGTTCGATCTGGGCGCCATCGAGGTCTCAGACTGGACGCTTTACCTGCTCGGCGACGAAGATGCCGATGTAGAGATCGCGATGCCCAACGGGGTCGCCGCTGCTGCAGATGGGGTCGTGTCGATCTTTGTGGGGACCGACATCGGTACGCTGGACGTGAGCGTCGAGCTGCGCGAGGGCGCCCCCGGCGATGTGGTGATCCAAGATGGTGACGACGTGGTCGAGTTCGCCTGGCGCCCTGTCGGTGACGAGGTCGTGTTGCAGACCACCTCTTGGGCGTTGGAGGTCGAGCCGATCATGCTGCTTGCCAGCCCAAACGGGTCCTACGTGGTCCAGGTCCACTCGCACAATCGAGATGCTGTGGCCGACCTGTTGGAGGTCCCCGAGGACTTTGCCGACAGGGAGCGCCTGGTCATCCGCATCTGGCCCGGCGATGGCCCACCCGAGCGGGTCCTGGCCTTGCAGTCTCGGACTGCTCGGGCCTTGTGGATCGAGGCTCGTGGCGCCCCTCCGAACATGGAGGGCGACGCTGCGCCCAAGGAGGTAGCGCTGTTCCCCATCGGGGAGGCTGTGGCTGTGCCGGTGTCCTACCACGCATTCATCCTGCGCGACGAGGGTTTCGTCGTGCCCAGCGATTTCTCGGACAACCTGGCGCTCTCGGTTGCCAAGATGAACACGCTGGTCAGCAACGTCCCTGGCCATGTACGAGTCACGACCGGCACAGAGCGAGGTGAGGTCAACCTGACCGTGCGCCTAGTCGACCAGATGACGACGATCCATTCCAGGTTGGAGGGCTTGGGCAACTTGGGTGTCGTGCTGGGCCGTGACGACGACGCGGTGCTGGTTGCGCATGAGACCTCTGGAAAGATCCTGCTAGAAGGCGTCGGAAGGGAGTGCCACTTCGCCCTGCCGCCCCTGGCGGCAGGGCGCTACGCCATGTTGGTGGTGGCGAGGGGTCGGGACAATGCCTACAAGGCGTCCGAGCGCCGAGGTGCTAAGGCGGTGACGCCACGGCTGGAGGAGGTCTTGGTCGTGCTCTGGCCAGACCCCGCACGACAAGTGCCCGACGAGACCGTCCTACAGGTCCTTTACAGCGAGTTCGCTCGCATCATGAGGTTCAACGACGATAGCGTCTTCCTGGGCCACGTAAAGAAAGGGATTGTTTAGCCCGTCCACGCCGGATGCCGTCGACCGACCCAGCGCATCAGCTGACCTTTACCGTGAAGGGGTCCAGGTTGATGAGGCGGTTGGCGACGTAGAAACCACCGAGGTTTCCGCCCTGGGCAGTGTTCTGCGACAGGGGGACGTGCTCGGTGATAGCTACGACCCCTGGGTGGTAGGTGCTAGCGAAGGGGTACTCGTCGCAGCTATCGGTGTCGTCACGCTTCTTGAAGCCCTTGCATGCTGCGTCCCGGTTCGCGTTGATGATGGAGCTGTCCGTTGTACGTTTCAAGTGTGCCAGAGCGGGGCTGGATGCGATCGCACTTGAGACGTATTGCGCGATCTTTGGGTACTTCGCCGAGCTGAGCACGTAGGTCGGGACGACCTGGGGATCCACGCAGCCACCGAGATAGCGGTTGCTTGCCAGCGAGTCACAGCGCACCGGAGCAGACGCCACCACCGCCGCAGGCTCGACCGGAAAGACTGCGTCCAGGAAGAACTCGAAGGTCGTGGACTCGATGCTGGTCGTCGTGATCGGGACCGGAGAAGAGAGGCTGAGGTTCAAGATCCGCTCTACTCGCAGAGGCAGCTGGGTCAGGCCGGCAGGAGGGAGAACGGGACAGGAGAGGAGCAATGGCGTGCATGGGTTGACGTTGATGGTCACCACCGACAGGGGTTCCACCGCCAACGCGCCACCCGCCAAAGCCAGTTCGAGATATTCCTGCTGGGTCCAGGAACGACTGCTGACGGCCCAGTGGGCGTGGTCAACCAAGTATAAGATGTCCGTGCCCGTAGGGACGCCATTGACGACCTGAGTGATGTCGTACCTCCTGAACGCACACCAGTCCATGCGAGTGGCGGCATCATTGCTCGGAGCGATCGCCGCCGCCACGCACGTGGGGATTGGCGTGATGCCGCTCTGTGGTGTTGCCAGGGGGCCGGGGCCGCTTGACCGACCGACCAGGGCGGAGATGGCAGCTGGAGGCGCGGCCGGTCCACTCAGCGGACCACCAACCGTCAAGCACAGCTCGGTCCCTTTCGGGGCAACCGGGGAACAGGAGCCAGTGGCACTCGGCGACGGTCCGCTCGACGTCTTCTGGCCGACGAGGGAGGCAATGACCGGTGGCACGCCCGGTCCACTACCCCCAAGCGCCAGGCAGCTCTGGATGTCAGGTTCGGGAACCGGGGGGGGGGCACGACGACGCTGAGGGCGGGTCAGACGCCCCAGCCTGTCCAACAGGGATCACAGTGGCGCCCAGCAGGCTCAGCATCGCCCCGACGGACATGAAACCTGTCCGCTTCCATCCTTTGGTCATGTCGTGAAGTAGTAGCCCGTTCGGATCGGACAGGTCTGTCAAGCGCCAACAGGATCTCCACCGCGGTCATGATTGCGGGACGGTAGACAGGAGGCATGCCGAGCCATCCCGTTCCCCCTGTCCCGACGGCGACGCTCAAGGGGGTCGGCGGCCGCTCGGCCTTTGCGGTCCGCCTGGCAGTGCTGGGCGGGGTGGCTGTCTGTGCGGTCGGCGTGGTCGACCATTTCTCCCAGTGGCCCCTCCTCACCGCTGCGCTCGGGCCCACTGCCTACGTGCTCATCGCCCACCCGCGCTCGGTGTCTGCCCGGTTGCGCAACGCGGTGCTTGGGCACTCGATTGGCGTGGGAGCCGGCCTGGCTGCTCTGGCCATCTTTGGCCTGTGGAACGCTCCCTCCATCAGCCTGGTGGGGCACGCCAGCCTGCGCCAGGCCGGCTCCGCGGGCCTGGCCATCGGCGTCACCTTGTTGTTACTCCACGCGCTGCGAGCCCACCACGCCCCTTCGGCGGCCACCGCCCTCCTGATTGCCACCGACCAGGCCAAGGTGGGGCCGCCCCTGTACGGCCTGGTGGTGGGCCTGGCCGCCATCGTGGCCTTCGCCTGGGTGCTCAACGCCATCCCGGCGTTGCGCGACTGGCGTGAGCGAGCCGACGACTCTTGAGCACCCCGACCCTCAGCCGGTGACTTCGACCGACACCGACCAAAAACGGCTGGGAAGGGCGCACATCGGCCTGTCTTTGAGGCACAAGGGGTTCTGGCCGGCCGAGATCGTCGACTGCCCGGCGCTCAGCGCCAGGAATGTGGCGTATGCGTCACCGGTAGCAGGGTTGGCTGACCCAGACGTACGCTTCAGGACGCTGGCATCGGAGCTGGTGGGCTCGCTCCAAGGCATGCCTGGCGAGCCAGACAAGCTGACCTTCACGCTCTGGCCCACGACCAGCTGCACGGTCGCACCCTCATTCGCTTGGGTGATCAGCAGCGGCGCACCCGATGCTGGCGGGCCGATCGTGGTCGTCGTCGTCGTCGTGGTCGGGGGGCCGGCGTGGATGGTGATCGGGGGAAGGATTCTCGCCGTCCCGGTGGTCACGGAGCCCCAACCGAGGCTGGACGGCGCTGGTGGCCGGGTGCTCGGCTCGACGGTGGTGGTGGGCGACGGTGAGGGGGACTGCGAGGGGCCGGCGCTCGGGACAGCCGGGCGTGGTACGTCACCGGGGTTGGTCGTTGGTGCCGCCGCCGGGGTCGGGATGGCTGAGTCCCGAGCCTGGGGTGGCGTCACGGCACCCGAGCTCGGGTCGATGTTTGGCGGGCCGACCGCCTTCTGGTGGGCGCTGTCGTGCCCAGGGGTGCCGACGGCCAGGCGTGCGCCCTTGAGCCCCGAGCGCGCCGAGGTGGGTGCGGAACCCGCCGCCACGAGGAGCTGTTGGTTGGTGGGGTGGTCGAGCCTGGGGATCGTGATCGCCGCCGCAGAGC
>JBOGGU010000101.1:0-14727 GCA_050744085.1 Acidimicrobiales bacterium | reverse complement strand
GACGGCGGGCGGCAGGCTGCGGGCCACCGAGCAGGCCTCCCGGATCCGGTCCAGGGCCCGGCCGGAGATCACGATCACGGTGGCCTCGGGCAGCTGGCCGAGCAGGTAGCCGACGGTGTGGGTCTTGCCGGTGCCGGGCGCACCGTGCAGCAGCACGCCGCGCTTGAGGTGCTGGCCGCTGGCCAGCAGCCGGCCCGAGTGGCGGCCGACCCCGAGCACCTGTCGTTCGATGGTGCCGAGCACCTCGGCGGGCAGCACGATCTGGTCCCTGGCCACCGACGGGCGTTCGAGGAAGTTCATCGGCACCTGCTCCGGCACCACCACGTCCCCCGTGTGCACTTGGGACGCAATCCCCCCGCAGCTCCCGATCAGCACCACCGCCGGCGTCGAGCCGATCTCGCCGAAGATGTGGACCGGCTCCACCGCCCGCGCCGCCCCGTAGACGAAACAGAAAGCCACCGCCACCTCGCCGTACCACCCGTGGTGGATACCAGGCAGGCCCAGCTCACGAACCCTCTCCAGCCGGCCCAGCCGCTCGGCCCTTTTCGAGGCCGCCCACCACGTACCTTCGAGCACCAGCAGTTGGGGAACCTCGTCGGCCCCGAGCCGCAGCGCCCGCAGCCAGCCGTCAGCGGAGAGGAAGGCCACTCTGCGCCGATCCTCAGATGGCGCAGTTGTAGACCAGGGGCAACGAGCCGTCTCGCTGGCGCAGGGTCAAGAAACGCTCGATCACCAGCCGCTTGGCCTCGGCCAGTGGGACCTGGCCCCGCGCCAGGCACATGTCCGGGCTGGTCTCGGCGTCCGCGCCGGCGGGGTGCCAGTGGAAGCCGTCGGCGGTGACCGTCAGCTCGGGCACGGTGTTCGTCTCATCGACGTCGACCCCCTCCTCCGAGTGGCCCCGCCGCACCAGCGGGCGCACCGCGAAGTCCGACCCCGTGACCCCGAGCCCACCCAGCAGCTCTCGCAGCTCGCCGACCTCGCCGGTGTTGTGCTCCGTCTCGGTCATCCCCACCCGGACCGCCAGGCCCAGCTCCCGGGCCACCTCGATGCCGCCCATCGCCAGCTCCCAGGACCCCCTGCCCCGGTTGGCGTCGTGGGTGGCGGCCCGGGCGCCGTCTATCGAGGTCTGGAGGACCAGGGGCCGCTTGGATCCCCCCGCGGCGGCCGAGGCCAGGCGGCGGAGGCGCTTGAGACGGGTAGCGCGCCACAACGTGGCGTTGGTGAGCACCACCGTCGGGAGCCGGTCGCTGGCGTAGTCGAGCATGTCCACGATGTCGGGCTCCAAGAAAGGCTCCCCCCCCGTCACGTACAGCTCGGCGAAGCCCTCTGACACCGCCTCGTCCACCAGGGCGCAGAAGCGCTCCAGGCCGATGGAGCGCCGGTTGGCCCGCGGCGAGGAGGCGACCGAGCAGTACCAGCAGGCCAGGTTGCAGTGGAAGTTGCTGTACACCCACAACCGAGCCGGGAACAGCGCCGAGCCGAACAGCGGGACCACCGGCAGCCCGTCGTCGACCGCCGGGGCGGCATCTGCCCAGCTCACCGACTCGGCCCCGAAGTCGGTGGGCAGCCCGGTCCGATAGAGCTGGTAGCGGCCCTTGCTGCGCTCGTAGGGGGGCACCACCTCCAGGCAGGTGGTCCACCACCCGCTCTCGACCGTGTCCACAAAGGCCTCTGGCAGCCCAGCTGCCCGCATCGAGGCGGCGTGTGCTGCCCAATCGTAGGCCAGGGGCACCAGCTCGGCAGTGGCCTTCCCACCGGCAAGGTCGACCAGGGCGTACCAGACCTCCCTGCGACCGTCGTTGGCCGGGCGTCCCAGCACGCCCACGTTCACCACCAGCGCGCCGCCCACCCTGCGCTGCCAGGGCAGGCCCGAATGCGTGCAGCAGATCAGGTCGGCCCCGCTGGCTGCTACCCGCTCGGCGTGGGCCTCCTCCGGCAGCGACTCCCACCAGAAGTCGTTCAGTGCCAGGGTGGACCCGTGCACCAGGTGGACCTCCACCCCCTCGATGCGCAGGCGGCGCTCGGTGGGCAGGCCACGCATCCAGGCAGCGAAGGCCTCGCTGGTGTGCGCCCGGGTGAAGTCGTACATGACCTGGGCGAAGGTGTTGTCGTAGCGGTCCCCGTACCCGCAGCCGCAGTCGGTGTCCCCCCGCCCGATGGCCACGTCGTAGTTTCCGGCGATGCACTCGATGCCGTTGTCCACCAGCAGCGGCCAGATGGCGTCCGGCTCCGCGCCCGTCCCGCCCAGGTCCCCCAAGCAGAACAGCCGCTCGGCCCCCCGTGAGCGGGCGTCGGCGACGAAGGCAGCGAGCGCGTACGGGTTGGAGTACGTCCCCCCGCACAGCGCGATCCTGGTCAACTCCCCTCCACGGTCCCTTGGATACCTCAAACTACGGTCCCAGCGCCACTGCCGGACGCCCTTTGGAGAAATCTTGCCCGGTGCCGCCGCGCCTCCGTGCCCACTCCCGACCCCCTTGCCCGCCGAGCCGGCCGGCGCTAGCCTCTGGCCATGCTCGATCACGTCGGGATCCAGGCGGCCGATGTGGAGGCCTCGCTGGCGTTCTACCTACGCACCTTCGCTCCGATCGGCATGCGCGAGATGATGCGCTTCGAGCACGGCGGGGAGATCTTCGTCGGCGTGTGCGGCCCCGAGGGCATCCCCAGCTTCTGGCTCGGCCCGGCGACCGGTTCAGAGGCCCGGGAGCTGCACGTAGCATTCTCCGCCCCCGACCGCGCAGCCGTGGACGCCGTGCGCGACGCGGCGATGGCGGCTGGGGTAGAGGTCCTGCACGCCCCCCGAGAGTGGCCCGAGTACCACCCCGGCTACTACGCCGTGTTCCTGCGTGACCCCGACGGCCACAACGTGGAGGCGGTCTACCACGGCAGCTGACGCCAGCGCTGCTGCCCAGCGGCGTTAGGTGCGGACCGGCAAGCCGAGCGGGCAAGCTGTGGCGGAGGGGCCCAGGCGTACCAGCCGCCGTGTCTCGGCCCTCGCCCTTGGGCTGGTGGCCATCCCACTGGCTGTGGAGATGGCCCTGACCTGGACCGGGCGCTACATCTACCAGGCGGCGGACCCGGCGCTCATCGAGGTGGCCACCCGCCGGGCGGTGCACCTCAACCAGCTTCTCGGGCCCTACGACCGCTTCGGGTGGAGCCATCCCGGCCCTATCTATTTCTATATCCTGAGCGTGGCGTACCGGGTCCTTGGGCCTGGTGGGGCGGCAGAGCGAGTCGGCGAGCTGGGGATCATCGCGCTGTCCTGCATCGGGCTGGTGGCAGTTGTCATGCGCCGCGCGGGATCGACGGCTGGCCTGTGGGCGGCTGGCTGCGCGGCGCTGCTGTGCCTGGCCCTGGGGCCCTCCTTGTTGCGCTACGCGTGGAACCCCGACGTGGTGGTCCTGCCCATGCTGGCGCTGTTGGTCCTCGCCGCGGCTGCGGCCACCGGCTCGGGCCTGGCGCTGGTCGGGGCGGCGCTGGTGGCGACCTTTTGCGTGCAGACCGACGTATCCAGCGGCCCCCTCGCAGTCTGGGCGATGATCGTGGGGGTGGCGGGCCTCGTGGCCGCCCGGGTCCTCAGGCGACCCCCGCCCCGCCCCAGCCCACGGCCCCGGCGCCGGGCTTGGGCGGTTGGCGGGGTCGGCCTGGTGGTGCTGGTCCTGGCGTGGGTGCCGCCGTTGGTGCAACAGGCCGGGGGGCCAGGGCCGGGGAACCTGGGCGTCATCTGGAATTTCTTCACCAGCCCGCATGCCCATCCCTCGGCGGGGGCCGCGTTCCGGGCTGTGGGGTCGGCCAACGCGCTGGTATTGGGGGGCCGCAGGACGCTGTTGGCGCGGCCAAGCCGGGTCTCGTTACCGGGCCTCGTGCTGGCCGCGGTGGTCCTCGTAGCGGTCGCCGCCGTGGTTCTCGGCTGGCGCCGCCGCCAACCGCTGGCTGTGGCGCTCGGCGTGCTCAGCTCGACCGGCCTGGGGGTGAGCGTCCTGGCCGCCTCCAGGATCGTAGGCCCCATCAGCGGTTACGAGCTGACCTGGGCGACGACGGTGTCCGTGACTGCCTTGCTCGGGCTGGGAGTGGGCCTGTTCGGCCAGCCTGGGTTGCCGGCGCCGCTCCGCGTCGGCCCGGTCCCGGTCCGCCCGGCAGCGCTCCGCGTCGGCCCGGTCCCGGTCGGCCCGGTCCCGGTCGGCCCGGCCGCGCTCCGCGTCGGCCCGCCCCCGGTCGGCCCGCCCCCGGTCGGCCCGGCAGCGCTCCGCGTCGGCCCAGCCGCGCTCCTGGTCGGGCTCGCCGCCCTGGGGGTATCGACTGCCCTACTGTTCGACGTGGCCGCCCTCGGCAGCCCGGGCACGTTGTCCGATCCCTCGGTGGCGACGGCTTCCAGCCTGGTCCAATCCCACCTGCCATCGCACAGGCAGCCCGTGCTGGTCGACCTGGGGCCACCGACTCCTGACGACTTCGCCCTGGGCGCCGGCATTGTCGACCGGTTGGACGGGCTTGGCTACCGGGTCCGGGTGCCCCCCGCCTGGCGCACCCAGTTCGGTGCGTCCCTCGTGGCTGGACTTGGCGGTGATCCGACGATTGCGTTCACGCTGGTCCCCGTGGGTTCGCCCTCACCCAACGGTGCGACCCTGCTCGGGGTCGTCATCCATGGCAGCCCTATTGCCATCTGGCGCTCCCCGCCCGGTTGAAAGGTTGGCAGGAGCTGGCGGGTTGTGGCCTTGGCCGACTCGGGCCGCATACCGGTGCTCGTGCCGAACTTTGGGCAATGGACGACACTGAGCGTTCGCCATTGCCCAAAGTTCAATCAGAGGCGGCCCTCGCCTACGATGGCTCAGGTGGACACGGCCCTCGACATCGCTGACGGCGTGCGCTCGGGGCGGCGCAGTGCCAGGGACGTGCTGGAGGAGCACCTTGTCCGGATCGAGGAGAGCGAACCCAAGGTCCACGCCTTCAACCTGGTGACCGCCGACCGGGCTCGTGCCGACGCCGACGCCGTAGACGCCCTGGTTGCCCACGGCAAGGACCCCGGCCCGCTGGCAGGAGTGCCCATCGCCCTGAAGGACAACCTGTGCACACGGGGCGTCGCCACCACGGCCTCCTCGCGCATCCTGGACGGCTGGCTCCCCCCTTACAGCGCCACTGTCGTCGAGAGGGTCGTCGCCGCGGGGGCTGTTCCCGTCGGCAAGACCAACCTGGACGAGTTCGCCATGGGCTCTTCGACGGAGAGCTCGGCGTTCGGTCCCACCCACAACCCACACGACGTCGGCCGGGTCCCCGGCGGGTCCAGCGGGGGAAGCGCGGCGGCAGTGGCTGCGGGCTTCGCCCCGCTGGCCCTCGGCTCGGACACCGGTGGCTCTATCCGCCAGCCTGCTGCCCTGTGCGGGGTGGTCGGGGTGAAGCCCACCTATGGAGTGGTCTCGCGCTACGGCCTCATCGCCTTCGCCAGCTCGCTGGACCAGATCGGCCCGTTCGCGGCCACAGTCGCCGACGCGGCAGCGTTGCTGGAGGTGATCGGCGGGGCCGACCCGGCCGACTCCACCTGCCTGGCCAGCCCGGCCCCCGACCTCAGAGGTGCCCTTGGCCAGGGCGTAGAGGGTTTGCGCATCGGGGTGATCTCCGAACTCTCCGGCACCGAGGTCATCGCCGCCGACGTGGCGGCCCGGCTCACCCGGGCCGCCGACGCCCTCGCAGGTGCCGGCGCCAAGGTGGAGGAGGCCTCGGTCCCGGCGGTCGTGCACGGCCTGGCTGCCTACTACCTGCTGGCGCCCGCCGAGGCGTCGTCCAACCTGGCCCGTTACGACGGGGTCCGCTACGGCCTGAGGGTGGGAGCATCCGACATCGGCGCAATGTACGGGGCTACACGGGCGGCGGGCTTCGGCGCAGAGGTCAAGCGCCGGATCATGCTGGGCACCTTCGCCCTGTCAGCGGGGTACTACGACGCCTACTACGGCCAGGCCCAGCGGGTAAGGACCCTCGTCATCGACTCTTTCGCCGCCGCCTACCAGCGCTTCGACGCCCTCATCGCCCCGACGACGCCGACCACCGCCTTCCCGCTCGGCGCCAAGCTGGACGACCCGTGGACCATGTACTCCTGCGACGTCTGCACCATCCCGTCCAACCTGGCTGGACACCCGGCGATGACCGTGCCGTACGGGCCTGGCGACGACGGCCTCCCGGTGGGGGTCCAGGTCCTGGCACCCGCGCTCGCCGAGGCAGTGATGTTCCGGGTGGCGTCCGCTCTGGAGAGGACTTTGGAGAAATGAGCCTCGGTGCCGCCCCCGCCCCCGTGCCCACTGGCGCCCCGCCCGCCCCCGCGAGGGGTTGGGAGACCGTGGTCGGCCTCGAGGTGCACTGCGAGCTGAGCACCGCCACCAAGGCGTTCTGCTCGTGCCGGGCCGCCTTCGGCGACGAGCCCAACACCAACGTCTGCCCCGTGTGCCTGGGCCTACCCGGCTCGCTGCCCGTGCTCAACAAGATGGCGGTGGAGTTGGCGATCCGCGTGGGAGTTGCGTTGCACTGCGATGTGGAGCCCTCGATCTTCCACCGCAAGAACTATTTCTACCCGGACATGCCCAAGGACTACCAGATAAGCCAGTACGACGCGCCGATCAACGTCGGCGGGTGGCTCGAGCTGCCCGACGGCGCCCGGGTGGGTATCGAGCGGGCACACATGGAGGAAGACACCGGCAAGTCGACGCACGTGGGAGCAGGAGGCCGGATCCACGATGCCAATTACTCCCTGGTGGACTACAACCGCGCAGGGGTGCCGCTGGTGGAGATCGTCAGCCGGCCCGACATCCGCTCGGCAGCCCAGGCCCGGGCCTACGTGAACGAGCTGCGGGGGATCCTGGTGGCGACGGGGGCGTCGGACGGCAAGATGGAGGAGGGCTCGGTCCGGGTCGACGCCAACGTCTCGGTCCGGCGGGCCGGCACCGAAGCCCTCGGCACGCGCTGCGAGGTCAAGAACTTGAACTCCCTGCGCTCGCTAGGCCACGCCGTCGACTTCGAGGCTGCCCGCCAGGTCGAGCTCTTGGAGTCCGGGGGCCGGGTGGTCCAAGAGACCCGCCACTGGGACGAGGGGGCAGGGTGCACCCACCCGCTGCGATCCAAGGAGGAGGCGTTCGACTACCGCTACTTCCCCGAGCCGGACCTGGTGCCGCTGACGCCGGAGCCGGAGTGGGTGGCCTCGGTTGCCGCATCGCTTCCCCCGATGCCGGCCGAGCGCCGCAGCCGGCTGCGAGCCCTCGACGGCCTCGCCGACCCTGCTCTCAACGACAGGGTGGCGACCGTGGTCGAGCTGGGCTTGGACGCCCTGGTGGTGGGCGCCGCTGGGGAGGGTGCCGACCCCCTCCGGGCCCTGAACCTGGCGGCAAACGAGTTGGCTGCCGACACGCAGGCTGCCCAGTCGCTCGACCAGCGTGCCTTCGTCGAGCTGGTGGCCATGGCATCGGGCCAGCCTCCTGCCCTCAGCGCCACCCAGGCCAAGGCGGTGCTCGCCGAGATGCTGGAGTCCGGCGGGCGCCCGGCCGAGATCGCCCGGCGGCGGGGCTTCCAGGCCATGGCCTCCGACAAGCTGGCCGCGGCCCTCGACGCCGCGGTCGCTTCCAGCCCCGAGCAGTGGGCCCGCTATGTCGCCGGGGAGGACAAGGTGGCTGGGTTCTTCGTGGGCGAGGTGATGCGCGCAACGTCCGGGCGCGCAGACGGCAAGGCGGTCACCGCGCTCCTCAGGAGCCGCCGTAGCGCAGGGTTAGCCTGAGAGCCGATGTCGGTCGTAACGGTCACGCCACGGGTCGTGTCCCTCCCGGTGCCCCCCCGGCCGTTCGTGGCTTCGGACCTGGACGACATCGCCTGGGACGGCCGTCGTTGGGAGGTCATCGATGGGATGCTCGTCGTGAGCCCTGCTCCGCGCCCGCGCCACCAGTACTGCATTGGCGAGCTCTACTCGCTGCTCCGGGATGCCTGCCCGCCCGACATGCTGGTGATGCTCTCGCCCTTCGACTGGGATCCGCCCGAGGGCGACATGCTGGAGCCAGACCTGGCGGTGATCCGAGACGAGGACTACACCGCCGATGTGCCCCTGCGTCCTACCCCCCTGCTGGTCATCGAGGTCCTGTCTCCGTCGAACCCCTCCCTCGACACCGCGGTGAAGCGGGCACGCTACGAGAGCCTTGGCGTCCCGGCCTATTGGATGGTAGACCCCGCTGGGGAGGGCAGCCTTGCAGCTCTTCGACTCGTGGGCTCGCGTTACGAGGAGGTGGCGCGTTGCTCAGGTGGCGAGGCCTTCGACGCGGATTACCCGTTCGCAGTGCGGGTGATCCCCTCGGAACTGGTGCGGCACGAGTAAGGTCGGAGACGTGTCGGTCGTAACGGTCACGCCACGGGTCGTGTCCCTCCCGGTCCCGCCGCGGCCGTTCGTGGCCTCGGACCTGGACGACATCGCCTGGGACGGCCGTCGTTGGGAGGTCATCGATGGGATGCTCGTCGTGAGCCCTGCACCGTTTGCCCCGCATCAGTACTGCATCGGCCGACTGTTCTTGCTGTTGGAAGCGGCATGCCCCCCGGAGCTGATGGTGATGCTGTCGCCCTTTGACTGGAAGCCTCCTGAGGGCGACATGCTGGAGCCAGACTTGCTGGTGATGCGGGACGAGGACTATGCCAACGGGCCGTTGCGCAACACGCCGTTGCTGGTGGTCGAGGTCCTGTCCCGCTCCAACCCGGCGCTCGACACCGCTGTCAAGCGGGCACGCTACGAAGCCCTGGGCGTCCCCGCATACTGGATTGTCAACCCGGTTCCACCGGGCAATCTGTTCTGCTTGCGCTTGGTGGGCTCGCGATACGAGGAGGTGGCGCGTTGCTCAGGCGGCGAGGCCTTCGAGGCCGAGTACCCGTTCCCCGTGCGGGTGATCCCCTCCGACCTGGTCCGGTAGCACTCTAGGTTCGGGAGGAAGCCAGGGTGTCCTCCACCGCAGCTCTCAGGCTGTCGAGGTCGAGGCCTGCATTGACCATCACCTGGGCTGCAATGCCCCGGCCCTCGCGTAGCAGGCCGAGCAGCAGGTGTCCATCGCCAATCTGTTTGTCCTTGAGGCGGAGGGCTTCGCGCAGGGACAGCTCGAGTGCCTTCTTGAGATCCGGGGTAAACCGGGTCCTGCCGCTGGCCAGTCGTCCCGTGCGGTCGAGGACTGGTTCGCGATCGAGGGCACCCGCGCCGAACGCGGCCTCGATCCTATCGCGGATGGCCGACAGGTCGATCCCGAGCGTCTCCAGTGCGTCCGCGTCCAATCGCTCGACCGCCGCCGATTGCCCAGCTTCCAGGAGGCGGACGATCATCTTCTCCGCAGCGGCCTTGTCGAGGCCGCGCTCGGCGAGCAGGTGGCCGGACAGTGTCTCGGGCTGGTCCACCAAGCCCAGTAGGAGGTGCTCGGTGCCGACGTACCGGTGCTCCAGCCGCTGGGAGTTTGCCAGGGCCAGCTCAACCGCCTGGCGAGCATCTTGATCCAATCGCTCGAACATCTACATCTCTCCTCTCATCAGACCCCTGCCTCCCGCATACTTCTTGTGGACCGCCTGGCGGGTCACGCCCAAGCAGACGGCGATCTGTTGCCACGACCAGCCCTTATCCCGGGCGTTCGCGACCTGCAGTGCTTCGGAGCGCTCGATCAGCACCCGTAGCGCCCGCACGGCCCGAAGGCCGATGTCTGGATCCTGGTTGCTTGCGTCAGAGGTCAGTTGCGTTGATTCGCTCACCCGCGTCATCATAGGTTGACATGTCTGGCTTGTCAATCGCGGTTGACTACGGAGGGCGCTAGGCTAGGGGTCGTGTCGGTTGCAACTGTCACCCCACGAGTGGTGTCCCTCCCCGTGCCGCCGCGGCCGTTCGTTGCCTCGGACCTGGACGACATCGCCTGGGACGGCCGTCGTTGGGAGGTCATCGATGGGATGCTCGTCGTGAGCCCCGCACCGTTTGCCCCGCATCAGTACTGCATCGGGGAGCTCTACTTGCTGCTTAGGGCGGCTTGCCCCCCGGAGCTGATGGTGATGCTCTCGCCCTTCGACTGGAAGCCGCCTGAGGGCGACATGCTGGAGCCGGACTTGCTGGTGATGCGGGACCAGGACTATGCCGACGGCCCGCTCCGCGACACCCCCCTGCTGGTGATCGAGGTCCTGTCCCGCTCCAACCCTGCGCTCGACACCGCGGTTAAGCGGGCGCGCTACGAGGCCCTGGGCGTCCCGGCCTACTGGATGCTCGACCCCCGCCCTCCCGGAGCCCTGGTGGCCCTGCGGTTGATCGAGGGGCGCTACGAGGAGGAGGCCAACTGCGCCGGAGGCGAGGGGTTCGATGCCGAGCACCCCTTCTCCGTCCGGATTGTGCCCGCCAGCGTCGTCAGGTAGGCCTGGCGGTAGCATCTTGAACGTGGCAACGACGCACCGCTTCCCCGCCGACCGGGGGCTCTCGGCACGCATGGCCCTGACCATGTTCCTGATCGGGCTGGTCTACGCGGTGTTCGTTGCCATCCTGATCTTCGTGGGGGTGGGGATTGCCGCGGTAGTGGTCATCGCGGTGGTCCTGGCGTTCTGCCAGTACTGGTTCTCGGACCGCATCGCGCTGTGGTCTATGCGGGCACATGAGGTGTCCCCAGCGGAGGCACCGGCCCTACATGGCGTGGTCGACCGCCTCTGTGCCCTGGCCAACATGCCCAAGCCCAGGGTGGCCATTGCCGACGTGGACATGCCCAACGCCTTCGCCACCGGCCGCAACCCGAAAGCCGCAGTGCTGTGCGCGACCACCGGGCTGATGCGCCGGCTGGAGGAGCCAGAGCTGGAGGCGGTTCTGGCGCACGAGCTCTCCCACGTGGCCCATCGTGACGTGGCGGTGATGACCCTGGCCAGCTTCTTGGGTATGGCGGCTGGGCTGCTCACCCGGGTGGGGATGTACTCGGGGCTGTTCGGGGGCTTCGGGGGCAACCGCGACAACCGGGGCGGTGGCGGCATGGGCGGGGGCGGCCAGGCGGGCGCCTTCATGGCGATCGTGGGCATCTCGGCGCTGGTCTACGCGGTGAGCTTCTTGCTCACCAGGGCGCTTTCGCGCTATCGGGAGCTCTCGGCGGACCGGTCCGGAGCGACGCTCACCGGCCGTCCGATGACCCTGGCGTCGGCCCTGGTCAAGGTGACAGGGGCGATCTCCAAGATTCCGACCCGGGACCTGCGCTCGGCCCAGGCGTTCAACGCATTCTTCTTCACCCCGGCGCTCACCAACGGGACCAGCCTCGCCAACCTGCTCTCTACGCACCCGAGCTTGGAGCGCCGGCTCGAGCAGCTCAACCGCATGGAGGCCGAGCTTGGCCGGGCGGGATAGCTCGGGGGTGCGGGACACCGTGACCGGGCGGTGAAGCTTTTCGATGCCCTCCTGGGCAGGACCCCGGACGTGAAGGCCAATCTGGACGCCCTGTTCGCCCTGCCCTCTGCGGCGATCACCCTCGCGGCGGCCGCTGAGCTGACCCTTGGGGCCCAGGCCGCGGTCTGCTACAAGCCTGCCTCCGGGCGCTCCTTCGCCGACGTCCAGCGGGAGATGGAGACCACCCTGAGCGTCGACTCGGATGGGGCCCCCCTGCGGGAGTGCTCCGACATCTACGGCTACCGGTGGGTCATTGTCGAGAACGCCGTGCCCGAGGACCTGGTCACGCGGGCCCACATGGTGAATGCAACCCTCGAAGGGGCTGGGTTCGGTCCCCAGCTGCTGTGCTCAGTGTTCAGCCTGCAGCCCACCGCAGAGGCCGCCGGGACTGCCGACGCCCCTGCCAGCCGGGTTTACCTGGTCTATCTCTACAAGCGGGGTACATTCTACCCCTTCGCCCCTCTCGCGCAGGAGCGACGCGACAACGAGTGCGAGCTGCGGCTGCGTGGGATCCTGGAGGGAGAGCTGCCAGTGGAGGCCGAACTCACCAGGTGGTTCCCGCTGTGGGGCCTCCCACTACCGTGACGCGCGCCCTTATTCTGGTCTTCTGCTGTATCCGTGGGTGATTCTGACGAACAGGGGCTCGCTCCTGAACCCCAGAGGGGTGGGCGGAAAGCCTCGTGCCACAGGAGCCGGTACCCGGCGTGGTGAGCGTGCAAGCGATGCCAACCCAAGCTCAACCAGCTAGGCGACCCGGTAGGGCAGGACAGCACCCAGCCATGTCCAACACGGCCATGGCAATCAGCGCCTCAGGGTCGCGGTAGCTGAATACTACCCGCCGCAGGAGGAATTATTCTGGGTATTCGAACCCCGCGGCAACGGTTAGTCGTGCTATTGCAATGCGTCGTGCCATTCGGGACCGTATCATCAGATCTCTGCTGGTGGCAGTCGGGCCTACGATGCCCGAAAGGCTGGGTAAAAGATTCAAGAACGCATGCATCGACATTCCGCCAACCCCCGGGCCGCCCAGGGCATCTGCACCCAAATGGGCAAATCGCCAGTACCACTTTAACAGTGGATTATTCCCGTGGTGGGGCTCGCTCCTCAGGGTGCCGCCCTCACTGAACTTGGCGACCAAAGGAGCCAGCCTAGGCTCTAGGCGGGCGAGCTCGTCGTAGGCCTCCTCAATCGGCAAAGCGTCGAGCTGCCTCTGCTTGCTGAAGAAGACAAGGTCAGAGCTTGATGGGGGCCTCGCTGGCGAGTTGCCGAGTGATGCCGAGAGGAGGCGTGCAACTCCATCCTCCAGGTACTCGTCAAGACCCTCATTCCGATACTGCGCGAATCGCAGGACATCTGAGTCGCCTTGGCAAAGCTCCCGGATCTGCGCCACTGCTTGCTCCGGATCAACCTCAGCATCAACGAGCCTGATCGACAGCGAAAATACCTGGTCACCGAGCTTTTGTGCCGCGGCGGCCTTTGTACCGGGTGGGGGGTTCATTCTCATTCGATAAATGGGTCGCCCGGTAACAGGTCTCCTCGTCCGAAGGGCCCGAGGACGCAGGCGGCGAGGCTCGTACCCCCATTGCCAAGACAAGATGACCCGCCCTTTGGCAGTGACTTTTGCCCGCCGACGACCTCGACCGTGATGGAAACTGGGACTGGCCGGCCGACCCCTTTAAAAGAGGCGGTGACGATTGTTGCCTCACATTCGGCGCCTTTCAATGAGCCGGCCACGATGCCACAGACTCCGAACTTGGCCCCCGCTTCTCCCAGGAAAGCCTTGAAATACTGCCCCGCGACGCCAAGGCTCTGGCCCCTCAATGAGATCACAAAGAACGCCGTTAGCGCCACTCCACCGATAGCGATCGCCTGGTAGGGCTTCACCCGGAAAAAGTACACGTCGGTCCCCGCCGGGTCGCAGATGTTGACCGGGTTGTCCCCCGCGTAGGCGTAGCCGGGATCCTGGGCGCTCGGGTCCAACTGGGTGAAGCGGGGCTGGGTGGGGTCATACCATCGCGCCCCCAGGTGGTAGAGGCCCACGGAGGCGTCGTAGTAGGCGCCGATGTAGCCGAAGGGCTGGCCGACGGTGCCCGACGCGGCGGTCAGGTTGCCCCAAGCGTCGTAGCTGTAGGAGGTGTCGACCGGACCGTTCGGGTCCAAGACGAGCTGGACGCTGCCCTGGTAGTTGGTGATGTAGTAGTAGCTGGTGCCGTTGATGCGCATCGAGATGAGCGCCCCTGAGGGAGTGCGGGTGAAATACGCAGTGGTGCCACCTTCGGTCACCGACCCCGTGCCCAACAGGGTGTTGGCCAGGTAGGTATTGGTGCTGTCGGTGTTGAGCAGGTCCTGGCTCGGCCCGTCGTAGCCGAGCGGGTATGGAGGGGCGCCCGGCGGCGTGGCTTGCACCGTCTGGGAGGCGGCGTCGTAGGCCAGGGCCGCGCCCGAGGGGAGGGTGGTCTCATTGCCGGATGCGTCGAAGGTGGCGGCCGTCCCGGTGAGCTCGTCAGCGCCATTGTAGCTGGAGTAGCTGTAGCTCTGGCCGCCGTTGGCGCTGGCCGAGGTCATGTTGCCATCAGCGTCGTAGCCATAGAGATCATAGGTCCCGCCAGCGGTGTTTGCCCCGACAAGGCGGTTGAGGCTGTCGTAGGAGTAGCTGGTGGTCTGGCCTCCGGGGACGGCGTCGTTGGTGGTCGACTGGAGGAGCGAGGTGTCCGCGCCCGAAGATGCCTGGTAGTCGTAATGGTTGGCGATGCCCGTTCCGGTGGGCAGAACAACCTGGTCGAGCATCCGACCCTCGCCGTCGTAGTCCCAGTTCTCAAAATCTGCGTTGGGCAGGTACTCCGACGTCAGCTGGTCGTTGTTGTTGTAACCGAATGTAGTGCAACCGTCGGTGACGTTGCCAACACAAGAGCCTCCAGGCTCTGCCAGGGTGACCAAGTTGTTTGCCGGGTCGTAGCCGTAGGTAACGGTACCTCCGGGGTCGGTGTAGGAGGTGATATTGCCCGCCCCGTCATAGGTGACCGAAGAGGTGAGCCCGGCGGGGTTGGTCTGTGCGGTCTGCCGGCCAAGTAGGTCATAGGTGTAGGCGGTGGTCCCGCCAGGACCCGACATACCGGTCAGGTGGCCGTCGGAGTCGTATGCATAGGAGTAGGCAGCCCCGTCGCTGTAGGAGGCCTCAGTTACCCGGTCGTCGGCATTGTAGGTGTAGGTGACAAAGGTGGGTCTTCAGGCATAGATGTGGGTACCCGAGCGGGTTCGATCTGGCGTTCTGCCTGGTAGGAGGCTCAAGGAGGCATCGTGAGGGGCTCGGGTGATCCGTACCAGTCTGCGGGTGTGTCCTAAGG
>JBOGGU010000100.1:0-3560 GCA_050744085.1 Acidimicrobiales bacterium | reverse complement strand
CCTTAGGACACACCCGCAGACTGGTACGGATCACCCGAGCCCCTCACGATGCCTCCTTGAGCCTCCTACCAGGCAGAACGCCAGATCGAACCCGCTCGGGTACCCACATCTATGCCTGAAGACCCACTTATGTCTGTGATCTGCTGATGGGCTGATCAGGCGGGCTCGCGGGCAGGAATCGCTTCCCGTTCGGGCGTTTTCAGCTCTTAGCGAGAGTCCAGGGCTCCTGACATTACGAGGAAGAAGCCCTTCTAGATCAAGGGATCACCCACCAGCTGGCCCTCCCTATCTAGGTCTAGACGAGTGACTTGCGATCTACAAGTTACTTGTCTAGAGAGGTGTCCGCCACCCGGCCTGAACCCGGCTCAGGCCCGGCGGCGCTGCTCCATCAGCCGCAGGATCAGTGGCGTAAAGATCAGCTGCATGGCCAGCTCCATCTTGCCGCCGGGCACCACGATGATGTTGGGCCGGGACATGAAAGAGTCGTGCAGCATCGACAGCAGGTACACGAAGTCGATGCCCTTGGGCCTGGCGAAACGGATGACCACGAAGCTCTCGTCGGCGGTCGGGATCGACCGGGCGATGAAGGGGTCGGACGTGTCGACAGTCGGAACGCGCTGGAAGTTGACGTGGGTGCGGGAGAACTGCGGGCAGATGTAGTTGACGTAGTCGGGCATCCGGCGCAGGATGGTGTCCATCACCGCCTCGCTGGAGTAGCCCCGCTCGGTCTTGTCCCGATGGGCCTTTTGGATCCACTCCAAGTTGATGATCGGCACCACCCCGACCAGAAGGTCGGCCTGCGCAGCCACATTGACACTCTCCGTCACGACCGCGCCGTGGAGGCCCTCGTAGAACAATATGTCGGTGCCGGCCCCCATCTCCTCCCAGGCGGTGAAGGTCCCCGTCGGCAGTCCATACGGCTTGGCCTCCTCCTCGTTGTGGAGGTACCGGCGGGTGCGCCCTGTCCCAGTGGCGCCGTAGCTGCGGAACAGCTCCTCCAACTCGGCGAGCAGGTTGGCCTCGGGGCTAAAGTGGCAAAAGTGGTGATTGGTCGCCGCGTCCGCCTCGGCCGTGGCCACCTTCATCTCCTCGCGGTCGTAGCGATGGAACGAGTCGCCCTCCACGAGCGCGGGGGCGATCCCTTCACGGCGGAATATGTGCTGGAGGGTCCGCGTAACCGAGGTGGTGCCAGCGCCTGAGGAACCAGTGATAGCGACTACAGGGTGCTCGACCGACATAGAGCCTCCTCAGGTCCGGAACAGGGTCCGCGTGTTGAACAGCGATGCGTCGAAGTCCCGCCCGTTGGCGTCGTCGCGGTGGTAGGCCTCGATGCGTTGGACCTCGGAGCTGGAGCCGAAGACGAACGGCACCCGCTGGTGAAGGCCTGTTGGCGCCACCTCCATAACCCGCTCCCGCCCGGTGCTGGCGAGGCCACCGGCCTGTTCGATGATGAATGAGATCGGGTTCACCTCGTAGAGGAGGCGAAGCTTGCCCGCCTTTGCCAGGTCCTTGCTGTCGGCCGGATAGAGAAAGACGCCACCACGGGTCAGGATCCGGAATGCTTCCACGACCAGGGAGGCGACCCACCGGGTGTTGAAGTCCTTGCCCCGGGGGCCGGTGCTGCCTGCCAGGCACTCGCTCACGTAGCGCTTCACCGGGGGCTCCCAGAAGCGCTCGTTGGAGGCGTTGATGGCAAACTCGTTGGTCTCGGGCGCGATGCGCATCTGGGGATGGGTGAGGATGAACGCCCCGATGTCGCGGTCCAGCGTGAAGCCGTCCACCCCGGCGCCGGTGGTGAGCACCAGCATCGTCGCGGGGCCATAGAGGGCGAACCCGGCGCACACCTGGCTCACGCCGGGCTGGCAGAAGTCCTCCATGCTCGCTTCGGCTCCCGGCGTGGGGCTGCGCAGGATCGAGAAGATCGTCCCGACTGCCACGTTCACGTCGATGTTGGACGAGCCGTCCAGCGGGTCGTATACCAGCAGGTACTTGCCCCGACGGTAGGGCGGAGGGATGGAGTAGACCCCCTCCATCTCCTCCGATGCCATCGCCGAGAGGTACCCGGCCCACTCGGTCTGGGTTATCATCACCTCGTTGGTGATCACGTCCAGGGTCTTCTGCACCTCCCCCTGCACGTTCTGCTCGCCAGCGCTGCCGAGCGTGCCGAGAAGGGGGCCCTTGTTCACCTGGTTGGCGATGATCTTGGCCGCAGTGGCGACCGTGTTCAGCAGCCCAGAGAAGTCCCCCGTCGGATCCTTGTGGCGGTTCTCGTGCTCCTTCTCGATGGTGAAGCGGGTGAGCGTCTTGCGTCGCTCGGTCGGGGTGCGCTCCACCTTGCCTGGTGCTGCTGCCACGGGTACGGACCTCCTGCTCAGGTCCCGCAGTGTAGCCGTGGCAGGGTTGCCTTGGCGAGCGGCTTGACATCGTGAGAGTAGAAGCGCGATACTAGAGGCATGAATCTAACCAGGCTGATGGTGCTGGGAGTCCTTGCCGCACGCGGCCCGATGCACGGCCACCAGATCCGCCGGTCCGCCGAGGTCACCAACGTGGAAAGCTGGGGTGGGGTATCGGTGGGCTCGCTGTACCGGGAGCTCCACGCGATGGAGGGGGAGGCGTTGGTCGAGGCGCTTCGCTCGGAGCAGGTCGGGCGACGACCCGCCCGCACGGTGTACTCGATAACGGAGGAGGGCCGCCTGGAGCTGCACATCCTCGGCGAGCAGGCGGTAAAGGACCTTCGCTACGGGCCGGACTCCCTGGGGGTGGCCCTGCTGTTCGGGGGCCTGGCAGGAAAAGGGGGCTTGCTGACCGAGCTCCTGCGCCATCGCCGCCAGGAGATCGCCAACCAGCTGGAGGCGCTGGTCGCGGAGCGCAGGAGAGGGGTCGCGCAGGGTTGGCTCGACCCGATCGCGGCGGCGGTCTTCCGCCGGGGCGAGATCCGCCTGGAGGCAGAGCTCGCTTGGCACGAGGAGTTCAGCCGGGTGCTCGACGACGAGGGCGTTGGAGAGCTGCCCGCCCACACGATGAATGGAGCGTCATGAGCACCGCCCCAGCCCCGACCGTCCCGTCCGCTCCCGCCGCTCCCGCCGCTCCCGCCGCTCCCGCCGCCATCTCCATCCAGGGGCTGCGCAAATTATACCCGGCCGCCAAGGGGCCGCGCGGGGCCGGTCCGGTGGTCGCCGTCGACGGCATCGACCTGGAGGTGGGCGCTGGCGAGGTGTTCGGCCTGCTCGGCCCCAACGGGGCGGGCAAGACCACCACGGTCGGCGTCTGCACGACTCGGATCCGCCCGAGCGCCGGGCACGTCACCGTTGGGGGGCTGGACGTGGCCGCGGAGCCGGCACGGGTCAAGCGATCCATTGGCGTGGTGACCCAGTTCAACACCCTGGACCGCCAGTGCAATGTCTGGGAGAACCTGTACCTTCACTGCAGGTTCTTTGGGTCTTCAGGCATAGATGTGGGTACCCGAGCGGGTTCGATCTGGCGTTCTGCCTGGTAGGAGGCTCAAGGAGGCATCGTGAGGGGCTCGGGTGATCCGTACCAGTCTGCGGGTGTGTCCTAAG
>JBOGGU010000099.1:0-18296 GCA_050744085.1 Acidimicrobiales bacterium | reverse complement strand
TACACCATGTGGCGCAAGATCGCGAGCCTCTGACCAGGGCAAACGCGCTGGTCAGAGGGTTATTTGGAAAGTTTCTCCAGAGACGGCCTCAACTCCGAGAATCTGCTAGCCCGGAAGGTCCCGCTAGCTCGCGGCCGGACCAACCGTCACCGACCCCGCCGAGCCAAAGGAAGTGGCTGTCCGTTGCGCACGGTGACCATTCCAGCAGACCTCATCCGCTCCGTGGTATCAATGCATCTATTATCCTAGACCTAGGGGGGAACTCCACAGCCTAATCGCTGCGGCTCAGGCCGCGAGTATGAGTGAGTCGAGGCCAAGGAATTGCCCGAAGACGGCATCGGTGGTCACCATCGTGTAACCCTCGGCCCCGGCGAAGGCCGCGAGGTAGGAGTCCATCCACAGCTTCGGCGAGGCTGTGTCCCGGACCGCCCACTTGCGCCACCGCGATTCAAGCCCGTCCGGCTCGTCCGCCCAGGTGATCCGATCATCGGCCAGGAAGGCCGCGTATATTGCCCAGGCCTCACGGTTGGTGAGGGGCGGGTTCCCGTACGGCGCCAGCACGGCGGCGT
Source organism: Acidimicrobiales bacterium (assembly GCA_050744085.1). GTDB lineage: Bacteria > Actinomycetota > Acidimicrobiia > Acidimicrobiales > JAJPHD01 > JAVKSL01. Next base: position 17,727 of record JBOGGU010000099.1, on the reverse strand, counting down.
TGGTAAGGAGCCGGAGAAGGGTCTGCTGTGTGGCTCGGCAAAACGCGATGGAGTCGAGAGCCGACTCGGCTTCGAGCCAGTCCCGGGCGACAGGGTGGTGGACATGGTGCGACAGGGCCAAGGCAAGCCAGACGTTGCTGTCGCAGAGCTTCCCGATGCATGGCCCGGCCGGCTGTGCATCTCGTCCTCGGCCAAGATCTCGGCGACCTGGCCGGCGTCATCTCATCTCGGGCACTTGCGTGGTGCGCACCGGACGAGGGGCAGCGTCACCTTCCTCGGAGGCCTTGGAGGGGTGGCGGAGTCCGCTGGTCCCTGGGCCAGCCCACGCCTGATGACGTCAGCCATCACATCCTTCAGCCGACGGCCCTCGTTGACCGCGCGGATCTTGACGGAGCGCATCAGCTCGTCAGGTAGCTCGACAGTCGTCTTCACCGGAGCCATTTTACCATCAAACCGGTTCTATGGAGCACTGACTGTCGTTTGCCCTGGGCATTTCGAGGGACGGAGTCCGCTCAACAGAAGTCCCGGGAACCAAGGGCTGCGGCCAGCTCGAGGGGCTCGATGCGTTCTGCGACCACGTTCACCACGCCGTCGGCCGACTCCACCCGCCCGCTGACCACCATCGCAGAGGCCGAGTTGGCCAACCTGCGGTGGCGGGCCCACACCCCCTTTGAGCAGATCACGTTCACCAGCCCGGTCTCGTCCTCCAGGCTGACGAAAGTGACTCCCCTCGCTGTCTCCGGCCGCTGGCGGTGGGTGACCACACCTGCCACCAGCACCCTGCTACCCGAGGGCGCATCACCCAGCCGGGCGGCTGGGACCACCCCGCGCTCCTCCAGATTCGGCCGTACCAGGGCGGTGAGCGATCCTTCCACCGAAACCCCGGTGGCCCACAGGTCGGCCACCACCACCTCCGCTTCGTCCATCCCCGGCAGCTCCGGCGCCTCCGAACCAACTGTCACGCCCTCCAACTGTCCGGGGCCGATCCCGGCCAGTGCCCCCGCTGCCCACAGCGCCCGCCGGCGGTCGCGCCCGTCCAGGCTGGCAGTCGCCCCCGCCGTGGCCAGGGCTTCGAGCTGAGCCTGGGTGAGCCGGGCCCGCCGGGCAAGGTCCTCCAGGTCATGGTAGGGGGCCCCGGCAGCGATGCGCTCCGCGGTGTCGTCCCCGAGCCCCCGGACCGAGCCCAGCCCCAGCCTCACCGCGGCCTCGGTGTGGGCGGAGGCGGCCTCGGTGTGGGCGGAGGCGGCCTCGGTTGGCGAACTTTGGGCAATCGCCGACGCTAGGCGTTCGCCGTTGCCCCAAGTTCGTGACGCGCCGGCCTCGCCAGGGGGTGATCCCGCCCCCTCCTCCAGGCTGGCCTCCGCGGCCGAGTGGTTCACGTCGGGGCGGAGCACCTCGACGCCGTGGCGGCGGGCGTCGGCCACCAGGGTGCGGGGGGCCCAGAAGCCCATCGGCTGGGAGTTGAGGAGCCCGGCAAGGAACGCCCCCGGGTAGTGCAGCTTCATCCACGCGCTGGAGTACACCAGGTACGCGAACGAGGTGGCGTGCGACTCAGGGAACCCGAAGTTGGCAAACGCAGCCATCTTGGCCCAGATCTCGTCAGCCACTCCCCCGGTGATCCCCCGCTCCGCCATGCCCGCGTAGAACCGGCCCCGCAGCGCCTCCATCCGGGCTGCCGAGCGCTTGGCGCTCATCGCCTGGCGCAACCTGTCGGCGTCCACCGCGCTGAACCCGGCCACGGCTATGGCCATCTGCATCAGCTGCTCCTGGAACAGCGGGACCCCAAGCGTCTTGGCCAGGCACCCCTCCAGCAGGGGGTGCAGGTAAGTGACCGCCTCGGTCCCGTTGCGCCGGCGCAGGTAGGGGTGCACCGAGCCCCCCTGGATCGGCCCCGGGCGGATGAGCGCCACCTCGACCACCAGGTCGTAGAAGCTCTGGGGCCGCAGCCTGGGCAGGGTGGCCATCTGGGCGCGGGACTCGACCTGGAACACCCCCACCGTGTCCGCCGCGCACAGCATCTCGTAGACCTCCGGCTCCTGGGGCAGGACGGCCAGGTCGACTGATACACCATGGTACGCCGCGACCAGGTCGACCATCCGGTGGATCGCTTCGAGCATCCCCAGGCCCAGCAAGTCGAACTTCACCAGGCCGGCCGCGGCGCAGTCCTCCTTGTCCCACTGCAGGACGCTGCGGCCAGGGGCGGTGGCCCACTCCACCGGGCAGACCTCCACCACGGGCCGGTCACAGATCACCATCCCCCCGGAATGGACCCCGAGATGCCGGGGCAGGCCCTCCATCTGTGATGCCAGCGCCACCACCTGGGCAGGGACCCCAGAGCCCTCAGCCGCTCCGGTTACCCGGCCGTGGCGCTCCAGGCCCTTCGACCAGACATCCACTGCCCCGGAGGGATACCCCAGGGCCTTGGCCGCATCTCGTATGGCCGAGCGCGGCCTGTAGGTGATGACATTGGCCACCTGGGCGGCGTGGCGGCGGCCATAGCGCGCATACACGTACTGGATCGCCTCCTCCCGCCGGCCGGACTCGATGTCCACGTCGATGTCGGGCGGCCCGTCGCGCGCCGGGGACAAGAAGCGCTCGAACAACAGGCCCAGGGACACCGCGTCGGCATTGGTGATCCCCAGCGCGTAGCAAACAGCCGAGTTCGCCGCCGACCCCCGCCCCTGGCAGTAGATGCCCGCCTCCCGGCAGAACCGGACGATGTCCCACACCACCAGGAAGTACCCGGGGAATCCCAGCGCATCTATCACCGAGAGCTCGTGGTCGATCTGCGCCCACGCCCCGGCGACCCGCTCCGCCTCCCGGGGCCCGTAGCGCAACAGGGCCCCCTCCATCACCAAGTGCGCCAGCCAGCTCCGCTCGTCGTGGCCCGCCTGGACCGGGAAAGGGGGCAGCCCCGGGGCCAACAAGCCAAGGTCGAAGGCCAGCTCGGCACCGAGCTCGCCCGCCCGGGCCACCACTCCGGGATAGCGGGCGAATCGACGGGCCTGCTCGGCCCCTGAGCGAAGGTGCGCCCCCGGCCCGGCGGCCAGCCACCCGTCCATGTCGTCGAGGCTGCGCCTGGCTCGCACCGCGGCGAGGGCCGCGGCCAGGTGGTGCCCAGCTGGCCGGGCAAAATGCGCATTGGTCGTGGCCACCAGGTCCACGCCACGAGAGACGGCGAGGCGCGCCAGGGCGTCGTTTCGCGCCCCATCCAGCGGGTCGTCGTGATTCCACAGCTCCACGGCCACGTTGGCCCGCCCGAAGGCATCCACCAAGCGGTCCAGCGCCCGCCCCGCCGCCGCCGGGCCCCTGGATACCAGTGAGGCCGGGACCTCCCCCTTGCGACAACCGGTGAGCACCAACCAGTGACCACTGTGCGCCCCCGACAGCCCAGCCAGGTCCATGATCGGCCGACCCTTTGCCCCCCCGGCGAGGGCAGCATCGGCGAGGGCGGCCGACAGCCGAGCGTACCCCTGGGGGTCCCGGGCCAGCACCACCAGGTGACTCCCCTCCGGATCGGGCACCCCGGTCTGGCGGCGGTTGAGCCCGAGGGTGACCTCGGCCCCGAACACCGTGGGCAGCCCCAACTCCCTGGCGGCCTCCGCAAACCGCACCACCCCGTAGAGACCGTCGTGGTCGGTGACGGCCAGCGCTGCCAGGCCCAGCCGGGCCGCCTCAGCCACCATCTCCTCGGGCTGGCTGGCCCCGTCCAAGAAGCTGAAGGCGCTGTGGGCGTGCAGCTCGGCGTAGGCCGGCCCAGTCACGGCCGCTCAGTCATAGGTGGCCTCCACGCTCCAGCGCCCGCCCTCCAGGCCGATCAGATGCGCTACCCCATCGGTCCTCAGGACCTGGAACCGGGCCCGTCGGCACCGGGCGGAGCGATCCCACCACCTCTCGTCGGCCAGCCAAGGCCCCGCCCATCCGACCACCTCCACCCAGGCCCCGCCCGCCAGCGCCAGGCGTGCGGGCGCCCCGCTCAGCCGACCCCTCGCGTCAACCGTCACCGCCTCGCTGTCGCGGTCGACCAGAGCTGCTGGTAGCGCCTTTGGAAAAATTGTGCTTGGTGCAGGGCCAGGGCACTGCCCCGGCCAGGGCAGTGAGTGACCGGCTGCTGGCTCGGCGGCCCCCGCTGGCTCGGCGGGCGGACGACCGGAACCGGCCCCAGCAGCCGGCTCGCCCCAGGGGACCAGCACCACCCGATCCGCTGGGCCCCGGCCGCCGCTCAAGGCCCCCCTGAAGATCGCGTCGGGGCCGAGCATCCCCCGCAGGCGGTCGAGCGCCCGGGCTGCCCTGCGGTCGGCGTCGGTGTGCTCCCCCCACAGGGCGAGCTGGCGCCCGTAAGCCGGGAGAACCTGGTCGGCGACCAGGGCCAGCCTGGTGATCCCCGCCGTCGGGCGCTGGCCGGCGCTGGCCGACAGCCACCCGTCGAGCTGCCAGCGCAGGCGGGTCACGATGTCCTCGGCGCTGAGCGCCCCCTCGCCTCGCCAGGTGCGCGCCAGGGACTCCCCGTGCTCGGTCTCGGCCTCGATCCGGATGCGCACACAGGCCAGTCCCCGGGCACTGAGGTGCTCCACCAGGTCGGTCGCCATCGAGCGGGCCGAGAATGCCGCCACATCCACTCGCTCGACGGGCGGGTCGAACTCGACGAGCACCTCAGCTGGCTCAGCAGGGACTTGGGCTCGGAGCCGGCGGTCCGACATCGCAGCCGCCAGGCACTGCGCCGCCGCGCCGTCGGAGCCGAAGCGGCTGAGTACCGATGGTGCGGGCAGGGCCGCGAAGGCGCCGAGAGTGTGGACTCCCAGGCGCCCGAGGATGTCGGCCAGCTCGGGGCGTCCGAGCACGGACACTGGGAAGGGGGCAAGGAACTCCCGCGACCCCCCGACGGGGACAATCACCCCTCGCCGGGCAGCCAGGGTGGCAGCAAAGTACCCATCCGCCACCCCCACCAGGACCGCCGGGGCTGCTGTCCCCAACGCGCCCGCCACCACCTCCACCACCCGGCGGCACAGCTCCTCCTCCCCCCCGAAGTAGCGGGCCGGGCCGCGCACATCCAGGGCGCACAGTCCCGGCCGGGTCACCTCTACCAGAGGGGTGAGGGTCGCAATGGCAGCCACCACCGGCTCGAAGGCCCGTGTCTCGGCTCCGGGGTTCCAGTCGAGCACCACCAAGCCAGGGCACCTACCCTCGGCCTCCCGACGGCGCATGTCCACTCCCACCCCCGCTCCCCGAGCGGCAGCCGAGCAGGCATGGACCCGGCCCGCCGCCACCACTGCCAACGCCTGCTCCAAGTCGAGCCCCGCGGCGGTACCCCCTGCCAGCCCCGCGGCGGTCACCGGCCAGTCCGGACACCAGGCCACGAGCACCCGCACCGCTAGCTCGCCACCCCCGAAAAGAAACTGGGGAACCTAATGTAGACAGTGTCTACATTAGGTTCCCCAGTTTTGGTTCCTGGTTCAACACCAGCAACACCAGCAACACCAGCAACACCAGCCACACCAGCCACAGGCAAGGCCGCCTCCCCGAAGCCGCCGTCGGTCGCTGGCAGCAACAGCTGCACCCGCCGCTCCCGACCAGCGGCCCGGCGGCCCGTGGAACGGACCTCCACCATTCGGTATGACAGGTTGCCGTGGCCGGCGTCCAGCCCATGCCAGGCTGGGGCGGTCACTACCATCTCCACGTCCACCGGCTCCGGCCAGGCCCGAGCCGATGCAGCCAGCAAGAGAACCGACCCGCTCTGGCGGGCGCGAGCTGCCAACCGTCGTGCATCCCCCGCTCGGCACCTACCCGGTGGGCGCAACGCCACCACCTCGAACCCGCCGAGCAGGGTCGCCACCACCTCTAGCCACCCGGTCTCCAGCCACCCGGGCGCCAAGCACCCGGGCGACAGGCACCCGGGCACCAGGACCAGGCGCTCCAAACTCACCCCAGCAGCCGCCGCCGCCTCGATGCCCAGTCCCGGCATCCCCACCACTGCCCCCCAGCCCCCGTGGGACAGCGGCCCAGCCAGGAGCCCGAGCATCAGCGAGGTGGACCCGCTGGCCCCCCCAACGGCCACCACCGCCCCAGGGCGGAACCCTCGCTCGGATAGCAGGTCATCCAAGGGTGTGACAACGGCAAGCACCCATCCAGTTTATCGAACACTTGTACGTATCACCAACCCAGCGGGTCACCCGGCCCTTAACATGAAGCGGTGAGCTCGAAACGGACCAGGCTGAGGACTGTGACCCTCACCGGGGTGACGACGCTGGCGCTGAGCTGGCTGGCGCGTAACCGCGTGCTCGATGCCCTGTTGGGGGCGAAGGACGACACCACGAGCGTACCGCCCACCGGCCCCAGCCCCATCCCTCCGAACGCGTAAGGGGCTCGCCCACGCGCGTGTTGCGATCGCGTTACACTCTGGTTTATGGCCACTGTCCAGGCGAGCGTCAAGCCCGCCGGAGCTGACGCTTACGGCTCCGTTGGGAAGTCGGAGTGGCTCGACGTCGATTGGACTGCCCATCAGCGCTGGGAGAGGATCCAGGGCCGCTGGCTCAACTTGATCGAGATCGGCACGGGGCCACCTCTTGTCTTCGTCCACGGCCTATGCGGGTGCTGGCAGAACTGGTTGGAGAACATCTGCGTCTTCGCCCGCGACCACCGGGTCATCGCCATGGACCTTCCTGGATTCGGCTGCTCGGAGATGCCCGAGGACCGCATCTCGATCCCCGGCTATGCAAACGCCCTGGAGGAGCTGTTGGACGTCCTGGGCATCGACGGCGCCATCATCGTGGGCAACTCGATGGGTGGTTTCGTCGCTGCCGAGATCGGCATCTGCTCGCCGGAGCGCGTCGAACGGCTCTGCCTGGTAGCTGCCGCTGGCCTGAGCGTCGAGCACATGCGAACCGAGCGCACCCGAGGCCTGCGCCATCGCGCCGAGAACCTGGTGTTCTTCTGCGCCGCCTGCGCGGCGAGGAGTTCGCCCCGTATGATGCTCCGCCCAAGGGTCCGCCAAACAGTTCTCAGGATCATCGTCACCCACCCCGAGGACCTCCCTGGCCCTCTGATGGCCGAACAGGTGCGAGGGGCGGGCACCCCCGGCTTCCAGGGTGCGCTCGACGCCCTCACCTGCTATCCGATCAGCGAACGCCTGCACAAGATCGCCTGCCCGACGCTGATCGTGTGGGGCGACAAGGATCGAATCGTGCCCTATCGAGACGCTGCTGTGTTCCATCGCCTCATAGCCGGCTCCCGCCTGGTCACCTACGCCGACACAGGGCACCTGACCATGATCGAGCGCCCTGAGCGCTTCAACCACGACCTCCGCGCCTTCCTCGAGAGCTCCTCCCTTGACAGCTCCTCCCTCGACAACTCCAACGCCGCCTCCTCCGAACCGCTGAGTCGATCCACCTGGGTCGACTGACCTCTGCCCAGTGCTGGTGAGCTCGCCATCCTCCTCGGAGCGGCTATCGCAGAACCGATTGGCCGGCCAACACGGTTGCTTGCCCGTAGGCTGAGAGCCCACAACCGTCCCCAGAGGAGGGACCATGCTGATCAGCACCACCAATGACCTGCCTGGATACGACATCACCGAGGTCCTCGGCGAGGTGTTCGGCCTTACGATACGAGCCCGGAACCTGGGCTCTCAGATCGCCGCCGGCTTCAAGTCGATAGTCGGGGGGGAGCTCAAAGGCATGACCAAGAACCTGGTGGCGAGCCGGGAGGAGGTCATGGCCCGGATGGTCGAAGAGGCCCAGGCCAAGGGGGGCGACGCTGTGGTGGCCTTTCGATTCGACACTTCGGACATGGGCAGCAACTGGACCGAGATCTGTGCCTACGGCACTGCGGTGAAGGCGACCCGGCGAACCTAGGCGGTGCCCGACACCTCCGACGGGGTCACCGCGGGCGACGGCTCAGCCGAGTGGCTCCTTCTCATCTACCACGTGCCGTCCGAGCCGACGCGCCTGCGCGCCGCCGTGTGGCGCAGGTTGAAGAGCCTTGGTGCGATCTACCTGCAAAACTCTGCCGCCACGCTCCCGGCCAGCCAACCCAACGACCGGGCGCTCCGCAAGCTGCGCCGCGACATCATCGAGATGTCCGGAACCGCGGTCTTGTTGAGCTGCCGCTCCCTGGCTGGCGAGACCGAGATACTGGCCGCCTTCCAAGCAGCACGCAACGACGAGTACGAGGAGATCGTCGACCGATGCCGTGACTTCCTCGTGCAGATCGACAAGGAGCACGCTGCTGAGCACTTCACCTTTGCCGAGCTCGAGGAGAACGAGGTGGACCTGGCGAAGCTAAAGGGCTGGTTCGACAAGGTCGCGGCCCGCGACAACTTCGGTGCCCCTGGAGGCCAGCTCGCCGAGGAGGCCCTCGCCGCCTGTGAGGTCTCCCTGGAGGGTTACGCCAGCCAAGTGTACGCCAGAGAGGCCGAGGCCCACTGACTCACCTTTCGCCCAGTTCAGTATCAGTACGTTAGCTTTCTGACGTAACAGCTGTTACACTGAACCCGTCGGACGATCGTCAGGGAGGTTGCAGTGAGAGACAGCTTCAGTGGCAGGGCGTCCCGGTACTACGGTGGGTCGCTATGAGCGCGGGGTTCCTCGTCCTCGCAGTCTTCCTGGCATGCGCGGTGGAAGCGGTGGAGGCCCTCACCATCGTGCTGGCGGTCGGGGTCACCAGGGGATGGCGCTCGACCATGATCGGAGTCGGCGCGGGCGTGGGTGCCCTGGCAGTGATCATCGCCGCGCTCGGCCCCGCGTTGCTGCTCATCCCCCTCCACGTCCTCCAGCTGGTGATCGGCGGCCTCCTGTTGGTGTTCGGCTTGCAGTGGCTGCGCAAGGCCATCCTGAGAGCCTCGGGCCACAAGGCCAAGCACGACGAGGCGAGCATCTTCGAACGCCAGGTCGCAGCGGCCCGAGAGGCCGGCTCTCCCAACCACCAGGGTCGGACCGACTGGTACTCGTTCACCTTGGCATTCAAAGGGGTGCTCCTCGAAGGCCTGGAGGTGGCGTTCATCGTGCTCACCTTCGGATCCAACCAAAGAGACATCCCCCTCGCGGTCGTGGGCGCCGCGGCTGCCATCATCGTGGTCGTGGGTGTCGGCATCGCCGTCCGAGCCCCGCTGTCACGGGTCCCGGAGAACGCGCTGAAGTTCGCCGTGGGCTGCATGCTGACCACGTTCGGGACGTTTTGGGGGGCAGAGGGGGCTGGCGCTCACTGGCCGGCAAGCGATGGGGCAATCCTGGTCATCCTCGCAGTAGTCGTCCTGGTGGCGCTGGGCCTTACCCAGGTGCTGCGCCGGTCGTTGGCGGGCTCCGCCACCGCAGCGGTGTCGTCCTAGTGCTGCTGAGCGGAAAAGCCATGTGTGTCGCTTTTCAGGTCTTGGCGGCTCTGAACAGGATTGATGCCTTGGGCGACACACATGGCTCTTCCGCGGCGCAGCACTGATGCGCCGCCGCCTGGTCGGATTCGGCCTGTTCTGGTACGACTTCGTCGTCGGCGACGACTGGCGCCTGGCTGTCGGGGTGGTGCTGGCCCTCGGCCTCACCGCCACAGTCGCCTCCCTGACCTCGATGCCGGCGTGGTGGATCGCGCCAGTCGTCGCCCTGGTCATGCTGGTGGCGTCCACCTGGCAAGCCGCGCGACGGACGAATTGAGCCAGTGCTGCGCCGTGGCCGGCCCGCTGCCCGGCGCCCGGGAGCGCTAAGCCGCCGGCCACTCGGCTGCCTCGGCACAAGCCGGGACGGCGGGCGCGGCCGACCCATGGGAGGCAGTGGCGCCACCCCTGCCCGCCAGAACCCGTGCCAGCACCCGACGTGCCAGCACCCGACGTGCCAGGCCCTGGCGCGGCAGCAGCCCGGTGAGGCACAGCGCAACCACCATCAGGGCCAGGTCCATCACCACCACCCGGCCCATGGCAGTGGCATAGCCCGCAACGGTGGTTGCGCGCCCCAGAGCGCCAAAAAAGACCAGACCCATCACCGCCACCCCCGCTGCGCTGGCGAACTGCTGAGCGGTGACCAAGACCCCTGACGCCGAGCCTGCCCGTGCCGGGTTCACGCCGGAGAGCACGGCCCCGATCAGGGACGGCAGCACCAGGCCGTTGCCCAGGCCGATGACCATCATCGAAGGCAACAGGCCCACCGCCCCGACACCAGCCCCCAGGACGCGCAGCTCCACTGCCATCGCTACCAGCCCCAGGGTGCTTATCGCCACCCCCCGCCAGATGACGCCCACCCCCCAACGCTCCGCCAGCTGGCGGCCGAAGACCGATGCCAGGGCGAAGACCACCCCCAACGGCCCGAAGGTGAGCCCCGCCTGCAGAGGGTCCAGCCCCAAGCCAGACTGCAGGAACAAGGTGAGCCCGAGCATGAAGCTCCCGAAGAAAGCCATGAACGCCACGTTCACTGCCAACCCCGAGACGAACGCCCTGTCGGCGAACAGCGCCAGATCGACCAGCGGGTCGCCGCGCGACGCCCCAACCCGCCGCTCCCACCACACGAAGACGGCCATCGCCGGCACCGCAGCCGCCAGGCAGGCCCAACCCCACAGGGGCCACCCGTCTTCCCGGCCCAGGACGAGCGGGACCAAGGCCAACCCGAGGCTGGTCGAGAGGACGAGCGCGCCGACTACGTCCAGACGACGCCGTGCCAGGGCCGCAACCCGAGGGACCAGCCGGAGAGCCAAACCGACGGTGAGGACCCCGATCGGGACGTTGACCAAGAAGATCACCCTCCAGCCCAACCGGAACACGTTGGCCTGCAGCAACAAGCCGCCGAGCACCTGTCCAGCCACCGATCCGAGCCCCATGGCGGCACCGAACCACGCCAGGGCGCGCCGGCGCTCCTCGGCTGGGAAGCCCGACGTTATGAGCGCCAGCACCTGAGGGACCATCACAGCCGCGGTGAGCCCCTGCGCCAAACGGCCGAGGACCAGCTCGGTCGGGCTCTGGGCAAGCCCACAGAGCAGTGAAGCCATGCTGAAAGCCCCGACCCCCACCAGGAACATCCGCCGGTAGCCGAACAGGTCCCCAAGCCGTCCGCCGGTCACCAGCCCGCTGGCATAGGCGAACGCGTACCCGCCGACCACGAGCTCCAGCGACGACGGCCCAGCGCGGAGGTCGTGGGCGAGCGAGGGCGCGGCCACGTTCACCACGAAGAAGTCGAAGATCGCCATGAAGGTGGCGATAAGGATCACCGGTAGCATGACCCAGCGCCGCGGGTCGAAGCTCGTACCCAGAGTTTGATGATCGTGCGACTGTTGGACTATAGTCAAACTGTAGCAGGTCTCTCGAACTCCTGCAAACGATTTTCGCTACACTGGTGTCGTGTTCGACGATACGACCGAGCCCGACGAGGATGAGCTGGACCTGCCGACTGTGCTGGCGGCTCTGGCGGACCCGGGTCGCCTGGCCACAGTGCGCACCCTGGCTCGGACCGGCGAGTCCTGGTGCTCCCAGCTCCAGGCGGATAGCGGGCTCGACTGCACCAAGTCCACCATGTCGCACCACTTGAAGGTCCTGCGTGAGTCCGGCGTCACCCACACGCGCGTGGCCGGAGCCCACCGCTACGTGTCGCTGCGCCGCGACGCCATGGAGCACCGCTTCCCTGGGCTGCTCGAGGCGGTATGTGGCCCTCGCGTCGACATCTCCACCCCGAGCGCGTAATAGGCCGCCGCTCCACTCAGCACCCGCGCCCACTTACCCAGAGCTCACCGCGGGCTCGCCGGTGCCCCGGCCGCTATGAGCACCCGCTGGTGGTCCCACATGTGGCGCAGGCGTAGCAGGCCCCCGCCCGCTGCATCAGGTTGCCGCACTGGTAGCAGTACGGTGCGTCGGTGGCGGCATCCCTTCCGGGCGTCACTAGCCAGCCCGCTGTTCGCTCCGACCCCACCCGGTCCGACGCGCTCAGGGGCGTCTCGACCACGGTCGAACTCGTTGCCCCCGCCGCCTCCAGCCCCGGGAGGCTCGGCTGAGCCCGCTCGCCGGTGGTCTGGATGCCAAGGTCAACCCGCTCTTCGTAGGTCAGGTAGTCGACGGCCAAGCGGCGGAATATGTAGTCGGCCAGGCTGGTGGCCAGACGGATGTCGGGGTCGTCGGTGATCCCGGCGGGTTCGAAGCGCATATTGATGTACTTGCCCACGAAGGTCGCCAGCGGCACACCGTGCTGCAGGCCTATCGAGATCGCCACTGAGAAAGCGTCCATGATGCCCGCAAGCGTCGAGCCCTGCTTGGACACCTTCATGAACACCTCGCCCGGCCGGCCGTCCTCGTACTCGCCTACCGTCACGTAGCCTTCGCAGTCCGCCACCTGGAACTTGAAGGTGGACGAGCGACGCCGACGAGGTAGCCGCTCTCGGACCGGCCGGATCGCCGCCTCCACGGCCGGCGAGCCAGCGCTCTGCGGTCCCAGCACGGGCGGTCCCGCCACGGGCACAACCCCACCGGCCGCCAAGGGCTTCGTGGTCGCCAGGGGCTGGGCCACCTTGCAGTTGTCCCGGTAGATCGCCACCGACTTGAGGCCCATGCGCCAGGCCTCCAGATGAACCTGCTCGATATCCTCGACGCTGACCTGCTCGGGAAGGTTCACCGTCTTGCTGATTGCACCCGAGACAAACGGCTGGACGGCAGCCATCATCCGTACATGGCCCATGTGATGAATGGTGTTGTCTCCCATGGAACACGCAAATACGCCCAGGTGCTCAGGCGCAAGGCCCGGCGCGCCGACGATCGAGCGGTGCTCATCGACGTATGCCACGATGGCCGCCACCTCCGCCTCGCCATAGCCCAGACGCCGCAAGGCTCGTGGCACCGTCTGGTTCACGATGGACATGGTCCCCCCTCCCACAAGGCGCTTGGTCTTCACCAGGCTGAGGTCCGGCTCGATCCCCGTGGTGTCACAATCCATGAGGAAGCTGATCGTGCCGGTTGGGGCGAGCACGCTGGCCTGGGAGTTGCGCACGCCGGTGCGCTCGGCCAGGCCGACTGCCTCGTCCCACGCGGAGCCCGCCGCGGCCAGGAGCGAGGGGGGCGCCAGGCGTGGGTCGATCCTGGCCACCTCCGCCCGGTGCATCCGGAGGACGTCGAGCATCGCCTCCCGATTGTCGCAGAACGCGCCAAAGGGGCCCATGCGCGCCGCCGTCCGCGCTGACGTCGAATATGCGTGGCCCGTCATCAGGGCGGTGAGCGCCCCAGCCCAAGCCTGGCCGGCCTCCGAGTCGTACGCCAGCCCCTGCGCCATCAACAGCGCCCCCAGGTTCGCGTAGCCGATCCCCAGCTGGCGAAAGCGCTTGGCGTTCGCCCCGATCTTGTCCGTCGGGTAGTCCGCGTTGCCCACAAGGATCTCCTGGGCCACAAAGAGCACCTCAACCGCCGCCTTGAACCCGTCGACGTCGAACGTCCCCTCTGGTCCGAGGAACGACAGCAGGTTGAGGCTGGCCAGATTGCACGCGGAGTTGTCCACATGCATGTATTCACTGCAGGGATTCGAGGCGTTTATCCGGCCCGACGCCGGGCAGGTGTGCCAGGTGTTGATTGTCGTGTCGAACTGCAGGCCAGGATCTGCACACTCCCAGGCGGCCTGAGCCATCTGCCGCCACAGGCCCCGCGCACTGACGGTATCGAGCACCTCCCCAGTGGTGACCGCCCGCAGCTCCCAGCCGGTGGCCTCAGTGACTGCCTGCATGAAGGCATCGGTCACCCGTACCGAGTTGTTCGCATTCTGGTACTGCACCGAGTGGATGTCGGTCCCGTCGATCCCCATGTCGAACCCCGCGGTGGCGAGCGCCCGGGCCTTGCGCTCCTCGAGCGCCTTGCACCATATGAAGGCCTCGATGTCGGCGTGGTCCACGTTCAGGATCACCATCTTCGCCGCCCTGCGAGTCTTGCCTCCCGAACGAATCGTCCCTGCCGAGGCGTCGGCGCCGCGCATGAAGCTCACCGGCCCGGAGGGTTTCCCTCCCCCGGCCATCCCCTCCCGGGACGAGCGGATGCTGGAGAGGTTCACGCCAGCACCAGAACCCCCCTTGAAGATGACCCCCTCCTCTGTGTACCAGTTGAGGATCGAGCGCATGTCGTCCTCTACGGCGAGGATGAAGCAGGCGCTCGCTTGGGCAGGCACGCCAGCTACTCCGATGTTGAACCACACAGGCGAGTTGAAGGCGGCCCGTTGGTTCACGATCAGGCACTTGAGCTCGTCGGAGAACGCCGTCGCCTCCGCCTGATCGGCGAAATAGCCGTCTCGGGCGCCCCACGCAGTGATCGTGTCCACCACCCGGTCCACCACCTGGCGCAGCGACGACTCGCGCCCGGGGGTGCCCAGCATCCCCCGGAAGTACTTCTGCGCCAGGATGTTGGTGGCGTTGAAGCTCCACCCGGCCGGCACCTCGACCGCAAGCTGCTCGAAGGCGACGCTGCCGTCGGCGAAGTTGGTGATCCGAGCGTCGCGTCGCTCCCATATGACCTGGTCGTAGGGATGGGCGCCGTCTGTACTGAAGTGGCGCCGTATCCCGATTGCGGGCCGCGTTGGATCGCTTGTTGAGTCCACCTAGCTCATCGTATCCAGGGGGTGTGACTCTCATACTGGTAGGTGTCTCCAGCGGGTGCTGGGTCTGACCCTCGGTGTGACTGGCCACGTGCCTTGCTGCTGATCTGTCGACCCAGCCTCCCGCTGGAGATGTGTGCCGACCGGTCGGACGAACGTGACCTAATAGGAGCCTTGACCAGCACCATGAGAGTCCTGTCCGTCGTCCCGGCCGGTGGGTGCGATCCCATCGGAACGAGAGGAAGGCAGCTACCAGTATGGCAGGCGAGAACCAAGTTGTCACGGGTGGGGTAGACACCCATAAAGACGTCCATGTAGCAGCGGTGATAGACGAGGTGGGCAGGATCCTCGGCACTGCCAGCTTTGAGACAACCTCCAAGGGATACGGCCAGCTCCTGGGCTGGATGCGCTCGCACGGAGAGCTTGACAAGGGCGGGGTGGAGGGTACCGGCGCCTACGGCGCCGGGCTGGCTCGCCACCTCGCCACCGAGGGTATCGAGGTCATCGAGGTGAACCGCCCGAACCGCCAGATGCGGCGTCGTCGTGGCAAGTCCGACACCGTGGACGCCATCTCTGCAGCCCGAGCAGCGCTGAATGGTGAGGCGAGCGTGGCCCCCAAGGACCATGATGGCCTCGTCGAGTCGATCCGGGTGCTGAGGGTGGCGTTCTGTTCGGCCCGCCAGGCACGCACCCAGGCGGCCCTGCAGATCCGAGACTTGATCGTGACCGCCCCCGAGGCGCTCAGGGCGGTCCTGGGCCCGCTGTCCACCGGCGAGCGTGTGGCACGAGTGGCCCGATTCCGTCCTGGTGGCCCAAGCGACCCAACCGAGGCGACCAGGACATCCCTGCGCATCCTGGCCCGGCGATACGAGGCCCTCAGCGCCGAGATGGCCGAGCTGGAGGGAGCACTCGACGCCCTCACAGCCAAGGCCAACCCAGCCTTCCGTGCAGCCAGGGGGGTAGGGCCGATGTGGCGGCGATCCTGCTCACCGCTGCTGGGGACAACCCAGGCCGGCTTCGCAGCGAGGCCGCCTTCGCCGCCATGTGCGGCGCGTCGCCGATCGAGGCATCCTCGGGCAAGACCGTCCGCCACCGTCTCAATCGAGGTGGCAATCGCCAGGCCAATCACGCCCTATGGCGCATCGTCATGGTGCGGATGACCTGTGACCCTGCCACCAAGGCCTACGTGGCCCGCCGTCGGGCAGAGGGCAAGACCCATCGTGAGATCGTCCGCTGCCTCAAGCGCTACGTGGCCCGGGAGGTCTATCGTCTGCTGACCAACCCACCAGTGGTGCCCAACGGAGCCGAGCTGCGCATCGCTCGCAACGCGGCAAGGATCAGCCTTGCCACCGCCGCCGAGGCCCTCGGCACATGGCCGACTCGCATCTCCCAGCTTGAGCGCGCCATCACACACGACGCTGAGCTCGCGAACCGCTACCAGGCCTGTGACGAGGATCCGTGCAGGATCCTGAATGAGGCAGGCGATCAGGCGCCCGTCCGGAGGGATCGAAGCCGACCTGAACACCCCGTCGCGGTCTGGGGTTCGGGTGCCAGGCAAGGCACAAACACCCCCCTATGGCGAGGTCGTTGCTGCCGAACCCAGCAGCTCGAACGCCCGGGACGCTGAGTGGTACTCGTTGACCCAGTACAGGGCGTTGCCCTGTGCCCAGTAGATCGCGCTGTGCTCCCCATCGCCGGCGTCCTCGATGAACACCACCCCGTGTGCTGAGGGCAAATGCGTAGCCTGAACCAGGGTTACCACCTGATCCAGAAACGGGAGCTCAAACTGTAATGACAGGCCTAGCTGCACACCGACGTCCCAGCCCCTCTGCTGCCACGTCAGCTCGCAGCCGCCATGGGCTCCTCTGAAATCGGGTAGACTGACTCCGTCACCGAGCGTGATCCGCGTCGTGTCGGGCGGAACCGGGCAGGGGTCCGTCGAACCAAATCCGGCTGGACCGAGCAGGCTGGCAAGCGAGACGAGCGGCGCGCTGGACAGCACAGACGGTCCCTCGGAGGGGAAGGGCTGGCCACCAAAGTCCCCGTAGATCGATGCGTTGCCGCTGCAGTAGGGAGCTCCTCCGGCTGTCGGATCGTTGAGCGGCAGCACCCGAGTACAGCTGAAAAGAGACACCTGGTAACCACCATATTCCGCCCGTGTCGTCGCCGACAGGCCACTCGGCAGCCACGTTGGCGCCACCAGCGGGACCGCGGTATGACCGCGGACGACCCCAAGTGCCGATTCGAGCGGCGCCGGCAAGCTCCCGATGGGCTTCTTGGGCGAGAGGGACGGTCCAGGCGGCGGGAACGTGGTCGTAACCCAAGTTGGAGCAGTGGCGGCAATGGCAGTCCCTCGCGACAGCGACGACTCCCGGCTTCCGCCACAGGCATTCAGGGCGAGGGACACCAATCCCAGTCCTGCAAGCAGGAGGACCCGCTTGTGTTGCACTCGTCTCCCTGGCTGCTTTGCTGCCTAGGCCCAGCCCGCCCCAGCGGACACCTGCGCTGCCGCCAGTCCCATTCTGTAGCTTTCAAGAGCGTCAGCACCGTTGCAGTCGATGAAGCCACGGACAACCGGGTCTGACACCTGCCAGTCGGCGAAATTCGGGTAGCCGACGAGTAGTGGTGCCCGCTCCTGTATGGCAGCCACCGCCGGGCCACCCACACAGATCACACAGTTGTCTGGGCCGCTCGCGGCACTTGTCGCTGCCACCTTGGCATCCGCTGTGAGGTAGGCCTCGCTGTGAGGGCTACTGAAGCACCATTGCTCGATGATGATGCCGCTGGCGTAATCGTAGGAAGCGCCTTCTCCGACAAGGATGATCGTGCGTTTCCCGTTGGCGTTGTGGCCGAGCGGGGTCTCGCGGAGCACCGAGGTGATCGGAAACCCTGGTGTCGGCAGATCGGCTGTCACCGTCGCTCCGCCAGTGTTGGCACGGCATTGCGTTCCCTTGGGGCCAGTTGCCAGGTAAGATCCCAGGTAGATGGTGGACTCCTCGGTCGACCAACGTGACCCGTAACCTTTCCACAAGACGCTCGCGGCGTAGGCGAACAGCAGGTCAAGCGATCCGCTGTTGTATTTGGGCCTCCAGGCACGGATGTGGGTCATCCGGTGGGAACGGGTGTACGCTCGTGGGGCAGGACGTGGGTGATCGGGCCGAGGCTCAACATGACCAGTCCGATGGCGGCCTCCGCCGAGTGGAATCCG
>JBOGGU010000098.1:0-19541 GCA_050744085.1 Acidimicrobiales bacterium | reverse complement strand
GCCGCGGCCTCGGCCACCGAGCACACCCTCAGGCCTGCCTCGGCCGCCTTGGCCGCCGAGCCTGAGCCCTCCCGCAGCCCGACCCGCACGTCCACGCCCGAGTCGGCCAGGCACTGGGCGTGGGCGTGGCCCTGGGAGCCGTAGCCGATCACGGCCACCTTGCGCCCTGCGATCAGCGCCGGGTCGGCGTCGGCCTCGTAATAAAGGACTGCCATCTGTCAGCTCACCTTCCCTGTCACGGATCGGAGCCCCCGGGCGGGGGCCGTTCGTTCCAACCGGGGCAGGGCAACCCTGCCTGTCCTTTGGATCTCGACAATCCCGTAGGCTCCCACGAGCTCCTCGAAGTCGTCCAGCGCGCCGGGCTCACCGGCCAGCATGACCGTGAGTGCGTCGTGGCCCACGTCCACGATCTTGCCCCCGAGCACGTCCACCAGCTCGATCACCTGGCTGCGCCGGACCGGGTCGGCGCGCACCGTGGCCAGCAACAGCTCACGCTCCGTCGCATCCGCCGGGTCCAGCTCGGTGATCTTGAGCACGTTGATGAGCTTGTGCAGCTGCTTGACCACCTGCTCCAGCGGCGCCGAGGCCACGTCGACCACCACCGTTATCCGAGAAAAGGCCGGGTCGTCTGTGGGAGCGACCGCGAGCGAGTAGATGTTGTACCCCCGCTGGGAGAAAAGGCTGGCGATCCGAGTGAGCACGCCGGCCTTGTTCTCGACCAGCACCGACAGGATGTGGTGCTGAGGGACGCCCGCACCCCCGCCCGCAACCTGGGCGCTCATCGGCCGCCCTCCCCCTGCGAGGGGTCCACGACTATCTCGTCGTTGGAGCGCCCGGCGGGCACCATCGGGTACACCTTCTCGCCGGCATCGGTCCGAAAGTCGATCACCACCGGCCGGTCGTCGATGTCGTTTGCCTTGTCGATGGCCGGGCCGACCTCCGAAGGGCCTTCCACGCGCAGGCCCACACAGCCCATCGCCTCTGCCCAGCGCACGTAGTCGGGTAGGTCCGGAGAAAGGTACACCTCCGAGTAGCGCTGGTCGTAGAACATCTCCTGCCACTGGCGGACCATCCCCAGGTAGGCATTGTTGAGGATGGCGATCTTCACCGGGATGCCCTCGGAGGAGGCAGTCACCAGCTCCTGTGCGGTCATCTGGAAGCAGCCGTCCCCGTCGATGGCCCACACCATCCGACCGGGCTGGCCAACCTTGGCCCCGATGGCCGCAGGCACCGCATAGCCCATGGTCCCCAGGCCCCCTGAGTTGACCCAGGTGTGGGGGTGGTCGAAGCGCCAGTACTGGCTGGCCCACATCTGGTGCTGGCCGACCCCGGAGACCACGATGGTGTCGTCGGGCGTGGCATCCCGCAGGGTCTCGATGACGTGCTGGGGCTTGAGCACCCCGTCGGCAGAGCGGTCGTAGGTGAGCGGGTAGCGGGCCTGCCACGAGCGGATCTGTGCTATCCAGGCGCTCAGGTCGTGCGAGGGCACGGAGGCCGAGCCGGCACCGGGCTCTATTCCTCCGGAAAGGGCCTTCACCAGCTCGGAGATGCACAGTCGGGCGTCGCCGACGATGGGGATGTCCGGGCGGCGAACCTTGCCCAGCTCGGCGGGGTCGATGTCGGCGTGGATGACCTTGGCCTGCGGGGCGAAGCCGGCCACGTTGCCGGTGACCCGGTCGTCGAAACGGGTCCCGAGCGCGATCAGCAGGTCGGCCCGCTGTAGGGCGGTGACCGCGGTGTAGTTGCCGTGCATGCCGGGCATGCCCAGGCACAGCGGGTGGCTGTCGGGGAAGGCGCCCCTGGCCATGAGCGTGGTCACCACCGGGATGCCGGTTGCCTCGACCAGGGCCGCCAGCTCGGCGCAGGCCTCGGACTTGAGGATCCCCCCGCCGGCGTAGATGACGGGGCGGCTGGCCTCGCCGATCAGCTTGGCCGCCGCGGCCACCTGGCGCAGGTGCGGGCGCGTGGTCGGGCGGTAGCCGGGCAGCCCGGCCTCCACCTCGCCAGGGGTGGGCCAGTACCACTCCATCATGGAGTTGGAGATGTCCTTGGGCAGGTCGATGAGCACCGGGCCGGGGCGGCCGGTGGTGGCCACATGGAAGGCCTCGGCGACGATCCGGGGGATGTCCGCGGCGTCGGTGACCAGCCAGTTGTGCTTGGTGACGCTCATGGTGATGCCGGTGGTGTCGCACTCCTGGAAGGCGTCGGTGCCGATCGAGCCCGTCGCCACCTGGCCGGTGATGACCACGATGGGGACCGAGTCCATGTAGGCGTCGCACAGCGGGGTGACGATGTTGGTGGCGCCGGGCCCGCTGGTCACCATTGCCACGCCAGGACGGCCCGTGACCTGGGCGTACCCCTCGGCCATGTGCCCCGCCCCCTGCTCGTGGCGCACAAGGATGTGGCGGATGGAGGAGTCGATGATGGGGTCGTACACGGGCAGGATGGCCCCGCCGGGGAGGCCGAACATCACGTCGAC
This sequence comes from Acidimicrobiales bacterium, assembly GCA_050744085.1. Lineage (GTDB taxonomy): Bacteria > Actinomycetota > Acidimicrobiia > Acidimicrobiales > JAJPHD01 > JAVKSL01. The sequence continues at coordinate 17,062 of JBOGGU010000098.1, read as the reverse complement.
CCCCTGGGCCTCCAGGGAGCGGATGAGGGCTTGGGCGCCTGTGAGTCGCATCGTGGTCTTTCGTCTGGTCGGGGAGGGGGCCGGGCATGAAAAAGCCCCCCTGGTGGGAGGCTGGGCGCACGCGGTCGGAGAGGGCGTGCGCTACGTTACGAGTACGAGGGTGCGGGGTCGGGGTGTCATCTAGCCGGCCATGCTAGCACAGCCTCGGCGCAACGCCAGTCGGCTTTTGGAGAAATTGCTGGTTCCCTGGCGAGCAAGGCCACCTTCAACCCAGCGACCTTTCGGACGCCTCCCACCAGCACCGGGCTGGGGTACGTATTCAGCGGCACCAGCACCGACCTGGCCGACGCGACCGCCCCAGCGTGCGGCTCGACCACCGACTTCGCACTCCCCGCCGGCGCCAGCGTCACCATCGACTGGCACGGGGCCATGCCGTCGCCTGCTCCGGTCGACAACCTCTACCTTCCTGGGCTCGGCCAGGCCGCCGTGCTCGAAACCCAGCCGCTCAACCCCGCCCACCAGCAGGTGATCGACCAGATCGGGCCTGGCACCTTCCAGATCGACGAAGCGAGGGCCAGCTTCAGCCGCAGCGGGGACGGGGTGAGCGGCGCGCATCCCTACTGGAACGTGCAGGTTGCGGCGGGCCAGACCGTGTCCATCGACTGCACGACTCGTCCGGCCGGCGGGACGACACCGACGACTGCCGCGCCCACCGCGATCACCGGCACGGTGAGCGGTCCCGACGGCCAGCCGGTGTCCGGGGCCTACGTCGTCAGCGTCGACAAGCTTGCGGTAGCGCGAACCGACGCCAAAGGCCAGTACTCCATGCCGTGCGGGTCCTACACCCAGCCCCAGCCCCTGGTGGCGGCCAACTGGCTCGTCCCGGTCGGGCCTCCGATGGCTGGCAGCTACGCCTACAGCCGCAACACCACGTCTTACCCGTCCCCACCCACCACCCCCGGGCCGGGATACGTATTCAGCGGCGCCAGCACCAACCTGAGTGGTGCGACCTCACCGGCGTGTGGCTCGACGGTCAATTTCGCGCTTCCCGCCGGGGCCAGCGTGCGATCAACTGGCACGGGACAATCCCCGCTGCCAACCAGCTACCGGTCGACAACCTCTACCTTCCTGGCCTCGGCAATGCTGGGGCGGTTGAGACCGAGCCGCTCAACTCTTCCAACCAGCAGGTCATCGATCAGATCGGCTCCGGATCACTGAATATCGGGGGAGTCATGTTCGACCTCTCCTGCAGCGGTCCGGGCGTGACCGGCAGCGCGGGCAGCTGGTATGTGGCGGTCCAGGCCGGCAAATCCGTCGCCGTCAACTGCACCACGGTCCCGCTCAACGGGTAGCACCAGAGCGGCGCTAGACATCCCACGGTCGGAAATGTCAAGCCGCGGCCGGAAGTCTCTCCACACGGTGCCCCCAAGCGATGGACTCGTCATAGGTGGCGTGGTGGCAAGACAGCCGTGAAGGATGCTGACCAGGCGGTTGCCGAGGACCCGCAGGGCGGCGTGGTGGGTGTCACCAGCTGCCCGGCGGGCGTCGTAGAACGCCCGTGCCCCGGGTGAGCAGGTGAGCGACGCGAAGGCCCACAGATAGATGGCGTCGGCGAGGCGGTCGTTGGGAGCGAGCACGCTCGACACACTCCCGGCCTACTTCTAATGCTGGCGCCGGGGCGCGCCGATACAGCTCCCATGACCACCTTGCGAAACCCGAGAGGGCTCGAGAGCCGGCGAGCTGCCAGCGCGGACTCCCAACTCATTGACCGGCTCGAATGGGTCGAGTCCACAGCCAGCACACACCGAGCCGCCGCTGCCCGGGTGGCGGGCGCACACGGCGAGTCCGAGCGCCGTGCAGCAGCCCGGGAGCTGGCAATCGCCAGGGAGATGCACCGGGCTGCGCTCGCCAAGCTGGCGGTTGACTTCGGCAAGGGGGTCGCGAGAGGGCATTGAGGTCCGGCGACCCGTGCAAGATGTCGACAAAAGTCCCCCCATACTGGTGCCATGCCAGCAGAACCGCCTCGACCGGCCACCGACATCCGCGCCGCGGACTGGATTCGCCGCCGGCTCGGGGAGGTGGGGACAGTGTCGGGGACAGTGTCGGGGACGGTCCCCGCCGGCTTCGCCGCTTATGCGCGGATCCTTCACCCTGCCCGTTGCGAGGGACGCACGCGGCGCTGGGACGAGGTGGCGCTACCGTCTGGGCGCAGGGCCCATTCGCTCATGCAGTTCGAGGCCATCTCACGCCCGCTCGCCGAGCTCGCCTCGACGGTTGTCGCCCCCGAGCAGGGCAACCTCGAACCGGTCCTGCTCGAGGCCCTGTGCGAAACGCTGGCGAGACACACTGCAGCTGCGAAGCAGTGCTGGTTCGCCCTGTGGGAGGGCCATGGCTGGATCCACGAAGACCCCTCGCTCGCCTTGTTGCAGTCCAGCCCGTCAGGGGCTACAGGTTCACCGCGGACCCCGCCGACAGTGCGGCCCGCCTTCTAGCCCGAGGTGCTCGCCGGAGAACGGCTGCACCTACCGGGCCGGGCTTACATCCTCTTCGAGGGCCAGCTGGGGGGGCCATGGGGCTGGGGCACTGGCCGACGCCGACCTGATTCCTGCCTCATTCCCCCAACCTGTTCTGGCCGGGCGACCGGGCCTGGTGCGTGGCCAGCGAGATCGACTTCGACTCGACGCTCGTTGGCGGCAGCGACGCCCTGATCGCCGAGATCCTGGCTGCGCCAGTGCTCGAGGCCTGGAGGGTCGGGCCTTCCGACCCGCTCACCTGGGACTCGGACACCGTGAACACCTGAGCACCGGTAAGCGTGGAACCGAGCACCTAGCCCGGCGTCATACGGTATAGACTATGTGTATGACAATGCTAAGCTTCCGGGTCGATGACCGGGATGCCGAACAGGTAAAGGCTTGGGCCGCCCGGCTCGGCCTGGGCCGCTCCGAACTGCTGCGCGACGCGCTTCGCCGCCACCTCCATCGCCTTGCTGGCGAAAACGACGCCTCCACCTGGGCCGACCACCCACTCGCTCCAGGTGAGGCATCCTTTGGCGCAATCGCCGACTGGGGTCCTGCCGAGGACTGGACCGACTGGGCGGACTCGGCCGATGCAACGCGGTGAGGTTTGGTTCGCGGCCACGCCAGGCGGCGATCGTCCCGTCCTCGTCCTCACCCGCGACCCTGTGGCTGAGCGGATCGGCTCTGTCGTGGTGGCGGCGCTCACTCGGACCCGGCGGGGTCTCGTGTCCGAGCTGTACCTGACTGCCCAAGTCGACAGGGTACCGAGCGATTGCGTGGTCAACTTCGACAATGTCCACACCATGCGGAGAACGGCACTCCGCCGGCAGGTGACGAAGCTCTCCGAGGCCAGGATGATCGAGGCCTGTCGCGTCCTCGCCGCCGCCACTGGGTGCTGACCATGGCGGCGGCGAGGACCTACCTATTCCCGGCCAGCATCGTGACGGAGCGTCCTCACTGACCACGCGCTGAGGCCCACCCGGCCGTCTTGCAGCCCCTTGAAAGATCCCGACTCAACGCTCCGTGGGCCAGATCGACAAGTACAGGGTGTGCGACGATGCAGGCGAGGAGGGCCATGACGGCGGATGCGGAGCTGATCGGCTGGTCGCTCGCCGGTAACGATGACGCCTTTGTCCAGGTCGTCCGCCGTCACGCCGCCGCAGTGTCGGCGTACCTGGTGCGCCGTGCCGGCCGGGCCTTCGCGGAGGACCTGTTGGGCGAGGTGTGGGTCGCGGCATTCGGTTCGCGCTCGTCCTACGACCGTTCGTTCCTCGACGCGCGCCCCTGGCTGTTCGGCATCGCCCGCAACGCCCTGCGCGCTCACTGGCGGCACAGACCCGACGAGGAGACAGAGCCGGACCCGGCCACCATGGCAGCGCTGGTCGACCCCTGGATCGAGGTGGACGACCGCATCGACGGCGCGGCCCTGATGCGGCGGGTGTTGGCGAGGCTCCCCGCGCAGGAGCGTGAAGTGCTGCTGCTGGTGGTTTGGGAACAGCTGAGCATTGCCGACGCCGGGAGGTCCCTGGGTATGCCGGCTGGGACGGCCCGCTACCGCTTGCACCACGCCCGGATGGCGTTGCGAAACGACCCGAGGATGGTGGCGATCTTGGAGGAGTTCAGGAAAACCGACGTACACATGACAATCAAGGAGGCCCGATGATCGATGACATGGAAATTCTGAGGCAACTCGGGCAGGTCGAACCTCTGCCAGCCGAGGCCCTCGAGGGCGCTGAGGCGGTCCTGCGAGCCACGATGGCATCTGCACGAGCAGGCCAGCCGTCGCTCGGAGATGGCCAGCCGTCGCTCGGAGATGGCCACAGCCGCTTGGACCGGGCCGTGCGGTTCCGGGCAAGGCGCCGCCTGGTCAGCGTGGCGGCGGCGGCTGCGGCCGTCGCCGTCGTCGGTGCCGGAGGCGGCTACCTGGCTACCAGCTCGACGCCGACCGGGCCGCGGCAGGCCAAGCCAGCCGTCGTCCCCTCCAAGATGCTCCACGCCAAGGTCGTCGCCTACGTGGGGTCGTCTCCCACCCTGGCCGTGACCTCGGTGCCACCGGGGTACGTGCTGGCCAACTCGAGGCACACGCAGGGGCCCACTCAGTGGCTTGCTGCAGGAAGCACCTATTGGGCCAAGTCCTTCGCGAACCCCCAGGGCGACTCGATCGGGGTCACGGAGATGGTGAACGGTACCGGGACCCCCAAGGTAGCCGGCTTCGCGACTGCATACCCCCGGGCCGCCAGCCACGTGACCGTGGGTGGCCATCGCGCCGTCCTGCTCGACATGAACCGGATCGTGCCAGACCCATCAACCCCCAACGCCCACGTCGTGGGGTACGTCTTGTATTGGTCCGTGAGCCCGAGCGCGTGGGTGATGATCGTCGGGGGGTCTGCCCCGGTCCTGGAGCAGGTCGGCGCAGGGGTGCTCCCGGCGGGCTAACTGTGGCCTTCGCCTTGATCTGGTCGTGTTTGTGTACTCATAGGGGCTACAAACACGACCAGATCACGCCGGTTCAGCCCTCCCCGTCCCACACGTGTCGAGGCCCTGTGGCCTCACAGGCTGTCCAGCCGGCGCTGCAGGAAGGACCGCTCGGCTTGGTTGGTCGCCAGGGCGATGGCCGCTGAGTAAGCCTCGGCTGCTTCCTCGCTCCGGCCCAGCCGTCCGAGAAGGTCGGCTCGCGTGGCATGGAACAGGTGGTAGGCGTCCAGCTCGAGGTGCTCCACCGCCTCCAGGCCGGCCGCCGGTCCCTGCGCCTCGGCCAGGGCGACGCCGCGATTGAGCGCCACCACCGGGGTCGGCGCGATGGCCATCAGCTGGTCATACAGGGCCAGGACCTGGAGCCAGTCGGTGTCCGCTGCGGTCGGGGCGTCGCTGTGGACTGCGTTGATCGCCGCCTGAAGCTGGTAAGGCCCGGCCAGGTTGCGGCGCAGGCACGCTCGTACCAGCGCCTGGCCCTCGGCGACCAGCTCGGGGTCCCAGCGGCTGCGGTCCTGGTCCGGGAGCAGCACCAGCTCTCCCCGGGGGTCGGTGCGGGCCGGGCGGCGCGACTCGGAAAGGACCAGCAGTGCCAGCAGGCCCATCACCTCGGGCTCGTCGGGCATCAGCTCGGCGAGCAACCGGGCCAGGCGGACGCCCTCGGCGCACAGCTCGGAACGGACCAGGTCGTTTCCGGCCGCAGCGGCATAGCCCTCGTTGAAGACCAGGTAGACCACCGCCAGCACCGAGGGGAGCCGGTCCGGCAACTCGGCGTAGGCGGGCACCCGGTAGGGGATGCCGGCGTCTCGGATCTTGCGCTTGGCTCGAACCAGGCGCTGGGCCAGGGTCGCCTCGGGCACCAGGAAAGCCCGGGCGATCTCCGCGGTGCGCAGCCCGGCGACGAGGCGCAAGGTGAGGGCCATCTGGGCCTCTGACCCCAGGGCCGGGTGGCAGCAGGTGAAGATCAGTCTCAGCAGGTCGTCGGCCACCGGCCCCACCTCGGCTGGCTCGTCGGCCGCGTGGATCGCCGCGGCCTGGGTGTGACGACGGCTACGGGAGGACTCCCGGCGCAAGCGGTCCAGCGCCTTGTTGCGCGCCGTGGTGAGGATCCAACCGCCGGGATTGGCGGGCACCCCATCGCTGCGCCAGCGCTGCACCGCGACGGCGAAGGCCTCCTGGACTGCCTCCTCGGCAACGTCGATGTCGCCGAAGAGGCGGGCCAGGGTGGCCACCGCCCGCCCGGACCCTTCCCGGAAGGCTTGCTCGATTGCGCTGCGGCCCGCGTCGGGCAAGCCTCAGGCCTCCAGGTCCTCTTGGAACGGGCGGACCTCGACCGGGCCCCCGCAAGCCTCCGAGCCCTTGGCTGCCCACGCCAGGGCGGCGTCGAGGTCAGGGGACTGGATGACCCAAAAGCCCGCCAGCTGCTCCTTGGTCTCGGCGAACGGGCCATCGGTGGTCACTACCTGACCGTCCTTGGAGCGGACTACGGTGGCGATGGACGCCGGGTGCAGGACGCTGGAGCACACCAACTGGCTGTCCTTCTCGCCGGACGGCAAGACCCTGGCCATCGTTGCCGGAGGGGACCGCTCCCTGTGGGACGGGGGCAAGCACGTCGAGGCATGCCAGGTACCGGCCGGCGGCTGCACCGCGGTGGCCGCTCCGGCTGGGACCATGACCCTGGAGCCAACCTGGGCCCGGGCGCCGAGGGACAGGGCTACTACGGCTATGTCCCCTGGGCCCAGGACTACGACTGGCACGCTTGAACCCAAGGCGGCTCAGCTGGCCTCGGCGAACAGGGCCGAATATCGGGCCAGGTAGAGCGGCCACCCGCCGTCGCTCGCGACCCCGTCGCTCACCCCAGCCCAGCCGGGTCCGTGGCGGTCGAGGTTGCGGTGCTCCAGCTCGACACGGGTGCGCTGGGCGGTCTCGGCGACGAAACGAACCTCGACCTCGCTGGTCCGGTCAGGGTCGGCCTCGATCTGCCACTGGGGGTCAATGTCCCAGCTGAACACGACCCGGGTGGGTGGCTCGTAGGCCAGGACCCGCGCCCATCGGCATTCCGCCCCGCTGGTGTCGCGGTCGTAGATGTGACCGCCGACCCGGGTCTCGAACACGCTCACGGCGATGGGCGTCCCGAGCAGGTTGTGCTCGGGCGGCTTGAAGTCGCCGAAGCGCTCGACGAATACCGAGAAGGCTTCCTCGATGGGCGCCTCCACAACTACCTGGCGTTGGACCACTTCAGCTGTCTGGTTGGTCATTGGATCTCCTCTCCGGTTCTCTTTGGGGTGGTTGTACGGCGTCCTGGTAGCCCGCGAGGGTCCGCTCCCAGAACGTGTCCAGCTGGTCCCGCAGGGCGCCCACCGCGATCGGGTCGAGCCGGTAGATCCGGCGAGTGCCCTCCGCGTGCTCGCTTACCAGCCCTGCCTGCTTGAGGACCCTAAGGTGCTGGGACACCGCCGGCCGGCTGACCGGCAGCTCGTCGGCCAGCTCGCCCACCGAGCGGGGACGCTCGGCGAGGCGTTCGACGATGGCCCGCCGGGTGCGGTCTCCCAGGACCACCCACTCGTCCCGGGATTCGTAAGCGTTCACGAACCGTAAGTATATACGCACCGATTGGCAGACGCAAGCCGGAGGCGGGCGTTGCCCACGAATGCTCAGGGTAGGCCGGCTGCACCACAAACCCACCAGCTGCTATCCGGGAGTGGGCACGGAGGCCCGGCACAACGGGGCAGATTCCTAAAAGGGGCCCGGGTCCTCCGAGCCCTTGGCCCGCGGGTTAGGTTCTGGCCGATAGCTGCAGTCCGCGACAGGATCCGGCTCGCTTGGGTTCTCGGCCTTGGGGCCGGGTGCGTGGGCTTGGCCTACGCCGGGGTCAGCGCTTACTGGGCGGCGGGCGGGACCGCCCTGCTCAGCACCGTGGGTGGGGCCTTCGAGCGCCTGGGCCGATCGGGTGGCGCCGCGGTCACCGCCCTGGCCTGGTTGGTGTTGATAGTCAAGCTATGTGCCGTGGCGCTGCCGCTCGGGGCCCTGGCCCGACCCGGCCACCGCGCGTTGGTCCTGCTCAGCTGGCTGGAGGGGATCATCCTGAGCGGCTATGGCCTGGTCCTGACGGCGGTGGGCCTCCTGGTGGAGGGGGGCGTGGTGGAGCCCTCACCAGGCGCAGACGTCCGGGCGCTGGCCTGGCACGCCTACCTCTGGGACCCTTGGTTCTTGGTGTGGGGGATACTCGTGCTGGCTGCGCTTTGGCTTGCCCGCCGGCCCCTCGGGCCTCAGGGACTGCACCCGCGGGCGTAAAGAAGCCGTCACATTGCTCTAACCGGGTGGCAACAGTGGGTCCCTACGGTCGGGCCGGTGACCCCCCCAGTGGCTCGGCCCGTAGGGGCCCTCTCCCCCCAGGGGCCCTAGGAGTCCGGGTCGCACCAGGCCGGACAGGAGCGCAATGCGTCACGGAGACATATCTGCCAGCTCGGACGCGGTGGGCATCGCAGTGGTGAACTACAAGATGCCACGGCTGCACACCCGCAGCGAGGTGGAGGCCAACGCCCGCCAGATCGCGGGGATGATCACCGGAGTCAAGCGGGGCCTTCCGGGGATGGACCTCATCGTCTTCCCCGAGTACAGCACCCACGGCATCATGTACGACCGCGACGAGATGATGGACACCGCGGTGTCGATCCCAGGACCCGAGACCGAGATCCTCTCCGAGGCCTGCCGGACCGCCGGGGTGTGGGGGGTGTTCTCGCTCACCGGCGAGCGCCACGAGGAGCACCCCTACAAGAACCCCTACAACACGCTGATCCTGGTCAACAGCGATGGGGAGGTGGTGCAGCGCTACCGCAAGATCCTCCCCTGGTGCCCGATCCAGGGATGGTACCCGGGCGACGCCACCCATGTGACCGATGGCCCCAAGGGAACGGGATCCAGTACGCCGAGCTGTCGGTGTCGTTGATCCGCGACGCCAGGGCGAACTGGCAGTCCCAGAACCACATCTTCAAGCTGTACACCGGGGCTACACCGGGGTGCTGCAGTCCGGAGAGGGCGACAACGGCGCCGCCACCTGCCCCTTCGATTTCTACCGCACCTGGGTGAACGACCCGGCCGCCGCCCAGGAGCAGGTGGAGCGCCTGACACGCCCCACCATCGGAACGCCCGAGGCGCCCATAGAAGGCATGCCCAACGGTGTGGCTGGAAACGGCGCGCGGGCGCCCCAGCCCGCCTCATTCTGGTAGCGGCCGTAGCGGCCGTCGGCCGGGCACAGGACCAGCAGCGGCATGGCCCTCACGTGTTCATCGGCGTCGCTGCCGCCAGGGGGTTAACCCAGCGCACCTCTGTGAACCGGGCGAAGTCGGTGTCCGCGGAGCACACGGTCAGCCCGTGCTCGATGGCCAGCGCGGCCAGGTGCGCGTCGGGCACCAGGTTCCCGGTGGGCAGGTACCGGGCAACCAGCGACCCCAAGACCTCGGCGTGGCGCTGGGTGGGATTGGGCACCCAGGCCGGCGCGCACGCAAGCCAGTCAGTCACGTGTCGCCAAGCCACCTCAGCAGATAATGGCTGCTCAGAAACCCGGGGGTTAGTCGCTATCCGCACGAATGCCAGGAGGGACGGCCACGGTAAGCCAACCCTGGCCTTTCCATTCAGCCGTGACGTGAGCCACTGACTCGCGAGCCGGTGAAACGGGCTGTCCTCAGCCACCGCGTACACGAGCACGTTGGCATCGACCAGGATCAACCCTCGGGCCCTTCGTCCAGCAAGTCCAGAACCTCTGCCACGTTGGCGACGTCCATCCGCAGCCCCATCCGATGCGTTCGCTGGCGGAACGGGACCGACCGGGTGGGGGCGACCAGGCCGGCGCGGATCAGCTCGTTGACTGCCCGGCTGAGGCCCAGCGAGCGTTCCTGGCGGATGCGGTCCACCGCTGCCACCACATCGTCGTCCAGCTCTATCGTCGTGCGCATGCATAGATCATAGCATCAAGATGCTGAAGCCGGGGCGCCCCTCGTGGCAGCTGCTGACCGGGAGTGGGCGCGGCGGCGCGGCGCACAGAGGCAGATTGCGAGGAGCCCTCCGGTCCCCGGCCCCTGGGGACCCCCATGGGGCAGCCGTCACATCTCGCTAAGGGCCAGTCCGAAAACAACCTGGACGGCGGTGTACGCGTTTGACCTGGTGGGAGGCTCGAGGTTCGGCTTCGCCGTCCAGGTTGTTTTCTTACAGGCCCTAACCGGAATGGTCCAGCACAGTCCTCAGGTCGACCCGCGAGCCTCGGGGATGCCGTCGAGGTAGGTGACCCGGTTGGTCCGAACCGCGGGGACAGTTGCGCCGGGTACGATCGTGCCGACCAGGTTGAGCGGGTCGGTGGCGTTCACCACCACCCGCTCGCCGGTGCGGGGGGCCTGGCGGGCCCTGGCCAGCAGCTCGGCCGCCTCCGGGAGAGCGTACTGCTCACCTCCGAACCCCGACACGAACCGTCCACCGAGGATGAGCCCGCGGTCTTCGAGGCGGCGGAGAGCCTGTTGGACCTCGCGCCATGCCAGGCGCAGGTCGTCGCGCAGGGCCAGGTCCCGGAACAGCACCCCCCAGCGGCTCAGGAGCTGCTCGGCCACCGCCTCCGCCAGCTCGTGACGGTCGACCGGCTCGCCAGGAGGTCGGCTTTGCGTCCCGGGCTCCACCTGGCCTGAGGGCAGGCCCGGGGTGGATGAGTCCACGAGCGGCGCCTGGCGGGGGCCCGGCTGGCCCTGAGCTGGGCCTTCCTGCCGGTGGCCGTCAGCTGAAGGGACCAGTGCCCAGCGGCCCGCCGAGGCAGCGGTCGCCCATGCTGGGGTCGCCCATGCTGGGGACGGCCCCGCCCCACGCCGCACCCTGGACAGCCGGCCGGGCCGGGACCCCGGCGGCGGCCCGGCGACCTTGGAGCGGATGGCGGAGAAGCCGTCACACATGACCAGGCCCCGTGCCACCCCGTCCCACAGCGCCCGCTCGATGTCGTCGGGCAGCCGGCGGGTGGCGGCGGCCAGGTCCCCGGCAAAGCTGGCTCCGCGGTCTCGCAGGACCTCCACCACCTCCGCGGTGGCCCCAACCCCAGGAAGCGACGGCACTTGCTCGCCCCGCCCGGCGCCCAGCAGCCAGCCGAGGTCGGCCCGCAACACCACCGCTATCGGGGTGGCCTTGGACGGCGATGCCGAGCTGGGCTCGGGGTCGTCGTGAGCGCGGCGAGCCAGGCGGAGCCAGGCCACCTCGCCGGCGTGGCACATGCTGTCCAACCAGGAGGGCTGGTAGTGCGCCAGACGGGGGGCGATCAGGTCCCGCTCCCAGGCCCCCGCCGCGGCCTGGAACCCCTGGAGCTGGCCGAGGACATGCGTGAGCCCAGCGGGGCCCGCCAGCTGCGAACCCGGGGCGAGGTGCTGCCAGCGCAGCAGGAAGCGCATGAAGTCCTGCGCACTCGCCGGGTCCACCGAGGTCCGCCGTGAGCGCTTGGAGTAGCTGTGCATCCGAGCCAGCAGCCGCCGCGCCACCCACTCGGTCCCGGTTGCACCCGGTCGGTACAGGCCCTGCATGGCGAAGCCGTCCCGTTGCAGGACCGCCAGGCCGTAATCCACCCGCCCCGGCGCCAGCGCGGTGAGCGCGCACAGCTCGGCGGTGGTGGTGATCCCGCTCAGCTCGAGGTGGCCCCGCAGCGCTCTCACCACCCCGCCGTCCTCGCCCGCCAGCGCCGCCTCGGCCTCGGCCCGCTGCTCGGTGGTCGACCACAGCTCGGCCCCGCCGTGGTCGGCCCCGCCGTGGTCGGCCCCGCCGTGGTCGCGGACGGCGTGGTCGCGGACGGCGTGGTCGGCCCCGCCGTGGTCGAGGACGCCGTGGTCGAAGACGGCGTGGTCGAGGACAGCCCCCCGCCCCCGCTCCACCAGCTGGTCCCACAGGGGCCGCCAAGCGTCCCGGGCCCTCAGCAGCAGCGTCGAGGAGATCAGGTCATGCAGGTCGTCCGGGGTCTGGGGCTCGGGGCCGATCTCGGCATGCACCCGCTCGATCGCCGCGGGGTCGAGCGCCCCGATGGTCGACAGCTCGACCGGGATCCCCCGCCGCAGGTGCACTGCGTTGACCCGGCGGTTCTGGGTCTCCTCGTCGTCCAGGAAGGCATAAGGGCGGGCGCTCACGATCTCGTGTGCCAGCACGGACGGCTCGGTGCTCTCACAGAAGTGAACCCGGACCTCTCCCCGCTCGATGCGCTCGAGCAGCGCCCGCAGCCCGTCGACGTCGAGGGCCTCGTGCAGGGTGTCGTCGATGGTCTGGCGCACCAGGAGGTGATCGGGGATCTCGATGGGACCGGTGATGTTCTCCTGGCAGGCAGCGGCCTGGGGGAAGACTGCGGCCATCAGGTCGTCGGCCTCCATGCGCTGGATCGGCGGCGGGTTCCGCCGGCCGTTGCGGAACCGGAGCACGATCAGCGACCGGTTGAGGTTCCACCGCCAGCGGGCCTGGAACATCGGGGAGTCCAGTATTGCGTGCTCCAGCGTGTCGGTGACCGTGGCAGCAGAAAGGTAGCGGGGGACCTCCTCCAGGGGGAAGCTGTGGTGTGGCCCGAGGGACAGGACAACGGCGTCGTCGGTGGCCGCCGCCTGCAGCTCGAAGTTGAAGCTGCGGCAGAATTTCTTGCGCAGCGCCAACCCCAGGCCCCGGTTGACCCGTGCCCCGAACGGTGCGTGGAGGACCAGCTGCATGCCGCCGGTGTCGTCGAAGAAACGCTCCAGCACCAGGTCGCCCTGGGTCGGCATCACGCCAAGCACCGCCCTTCCGGCCGCCAGGTAGTCGACGATCATCGCCGAGGCGTCGACCGGGATCCCGGCGGCGTCGCACAACCAGGCCCGAGCTTGGTCCGGTTCGCCCTTCGCAAGGCAGCAGTCCACCCGGCGGCGGAGCTCGGATACCTCCTGGGAGAGCTCGGCGGTGCGCGCTGGGGCCTCGCCCAGCCAGAAAGGCACCGTCGGCGGCGAGTCGCCAGCGTCGCGCACCCGCACCACCCCCGGCTCGACCCGCCGGATCTGCCAGGAGGCGGTGCCCAGGAGGAAGATGTCGCCGGCCATCGACTCCACCGCCCAGTCCTCGTTGACCGTACCCACGAAGGTGTCGTCCGGCTCTGCCACTACCCGGTAGTCACCGGTCTCGGGGATCGCCCCGCCGGAGGTGGCGGCGGCCAGCCTGGCCCCCTTGCGCGCCCGCACCTCGCCGTTTACCGGGTCGTGGTGCAAATACGCCCCCCGCCGGCCGCGCCCGGTCTCGATCCCATTGCTGACCAGGTCGAGCACCCGATCGAAGCCGACCCGGTCGAGGTCCTCGAACGGAGCGGCGCGGCGCACCAGCGCGTGGAGGCCCTCCGTCGTCCACTCCCGGGCTGCCACCTCGGCCACGATCTGCTGGGCGGCGATGTCCATCGGCTGGCGAGACGGGACGATCGCATCCAGGCGGCCGGAGCGAACCGCAACCAGTAGGGCGGTGCATTCCACCAGCTCGTCGCGGGTCATGGGGAAGATGCGGCCCTTGGGCGTGCCCGCCCTGCTGTGGTTCGACCGGCCCACCCGCTGCAAGAAGGTGGCGATGCTGCGCGGCGAGCCGATCTGGCAGACGAGCTCGACCGGGCCGATGTCGATCCCCAGCTCCAGGGAGGCGGTGGCCACCAGGGCGCGCAGCTCACCGGCCCGCAGGCGGGCCTCGACCCGGTGGCGCCGGTCCTTGGACAGGCTCCCGTGGTGAGCCGCCACCACGTCGTCACCGAGCCGGGAGCCCAGGTCGTGGGCAAGGCGCTCCGCCAGCCGGCGGGTGTTGACGAACACCAGGGTGGTCCGGTGCTCGCCCACCAGGGCGGCGATGCGGTCGAGCACGTCACCCATCTGCTCGGCAGAGGCGACCGCTTCGAGCTCGCCGTCGGGCAGCTCGAGTCCCAGGTCGAGGTTGCGCTGGTGACCCACATCGACGATCGCCGGCAACGGTCGGGCCCCCACCAGCAGGTGGCCGACCACCTCGATCGGCCGCTGGGTGGCGGACAGGCCGATGCGCACCGGGCGGCGGTCGCACAGGGCCTCCAACCGCTCCAGGCTCAGCGCCAGGTGCGCCCCCCGCTTGTCCCGGGCGACCGCGTGGATCTCGTCCACGATCACCGTGTCTACCGTCCGGAGGGCCTGGCGGCCCCGTTCGCTGGTCAGCAGGAGGTAGAAGGACTCGGGTGTGGTGACCACGAAGCTCGGCGGCCGGCGCACCATCACCGCCCGCTGCGATGAGCTGGTGTCGCCAGTGCGCACGCCGACCCGGATCGGCGCGGGCTGGCCGCCCAGCTCGACGGCCACCGCGGCGATCTCGGCCAGAGGCCGCTGCAGGTTCTCTGCAATGTCCACTGCCAGGGCCTTTAGCGGAGAAATATAGACCACTCGTGCCCGGTCGCCGATGTCCTCTCCCGCCTCGTGCGCCCGGTAGCAGGCGTCGATGGCCACCAGGAACCCTGCCAGGGTCTTGCCGGAGCCGGTGGGTGCGGAGATGAGGGTGTCGTGGGCCTGGTTGACCTGCGCCCAGCCGAGCGATTGAGCCAGGGTGGGCCCTTCCGGGAACCTGCGGGCGAACCAGGTGGCGACCGCGGGATGGAACCCGGCGAGCGTGCCGTCGCCCTCGCCTCGGGCGGTGGAGGGCCCTGCCGCCGGGGCTGTCGTCGTCGCGATCACCCCGGCCATACTAACAGACGTTCGTAGACGCCCCATCGCTACTCCGAGCTGCTGGCGCCTCCCCAAGGCCGGGTCTGGGTTGAGTCGGGATTGCTCCGGCTGCCGCTCATGCCTCCGGGCAAGTTGGCCGAGGTGGGAAGCAAGGAGTCAAGAGTCGACTTACGGCCCGTTCCGTATCGAGGCGTGTGATAGTCGGGTTGTGGTCTTGCCTCAGGGTCGTCCCCGGTCATCTTCCGTGGACAGCGCGGTGTCACAAGCGGTCCACTACCTTCTCACCACGAAGGGATACCAGCGCTGTCGATCGAGGAGGTGGCCCGAGTAGCGAGGGTCGGCAAGGCTGCCATCTATAGCCGGTGCCTGGCTCGGGTCGATCACCATGTCCGCATCGACCGCCAGGCGACCCCTGGCCTCTGCCGTCGGGCTGGCCTTGCCCTTGACCTTGCGGGGGGGGTGCGCAGCTCCATTTCGGTTGTCCATGGCGGGTCCGGTGGTGCCCCGCCGGTTCACTTGGATGAGTCGAATCGGCCTCCGCACGTGCGACCAAGTGGCCATGCGGGGACGCGGTAGGATGACCCTCGTGCCGACCGTTGATACCGATGCGGTGGCCGGCACGTCGCCGGCCGTCGATGGCATCGCCACCAAGATGACCAGCGCCATCGACCGAGAGGTCGAGCGTCTCGCCCGCCTCGGTCTGCCTGTGTGGGTGAGCCGGGACGGAGCCATCGAAGATCTCAATGCTGACCTTGCGCTCACTCGCCAGGCCGGGGCCAGCAAGACGGCCTGAGCGGGGTCAGACCTCCAGCGAGCGCAACCGCGCCCATCGCTGGTGGTCCGCGATTCGAGGCGCGGGGTCGTCCCGAGTCCCCTCCGCAACCCGTCGCAGGCTCGGACCGCTATTGTCGAAGAGGTACCAATCGTCCACGATGGTCATGTAGACGCCGAAGAACAGGCGCAGGCCGGCTGCCCACCGCCGCCGGACCACTTCTTCGGGCACATCGTGGCCGCCGAGAGCCGCGCGGGTCGCCACCCGCTCTATCGCCAACCCGGGGCTGTCGAGGGCGGGGAATACCAGGTTCACCCGGTAGCCGACGGCGCGCCACTCCTCGATCCATCGTAGCAAACCGCGCCCAGCGAGATTGGTCTCTATACAAAACGGCTCCCCAGCCGCGACCAGGCCCCGGAGCTGTCCCAACAGCTGGCGCCCGGCGGCCACTTCGAGACCGCGGGGTGGGTGCCCTTGCTCGAGGAGCCGGGCAGCGATCACGTCACTGTTCAAGAACGCGGTACCTGCCGGAACAAGTGCCGCACTCACGGTGGTCTTCCCGGCCCCGTTCGGCCCGGCCAGGATCATGGCTCCAGGAGCGGTCATGGGCGCCCAAGCCTACGAGTCCGCCGATCGCCCGGCTGGACCGCTGGGATCGATGCGTGTCCGTCTGCTCCAGGCTTCATCGGTTCGGAGCTGGCCGACCAAAAGGACGAGTGAGTTCTCGTCCGTCAATACTCCCCAGAAGTGTCATGGCTTGCTACTCGCCATGGGCAAGTATCAATCCTGTTCCAGCCCAACAGCAAGCCGCTCCAAGAGGGACGCTCCGTGCTGGGCGTTCGGCCGGGAATTGATCGGGTCCTCGCTAGATTGTATGGGTTTGGGGTAGGGGGAGCTTTCCAGCAATGAGGTAGATGATCGTGATCATCTTCGTCTTCGATCGGTATCCACGAGCCCGTCGCTTGGCCGCCTGTATGATTGAGTTGGTGCCCTCCAGGAGCCCGTTGGTTATCCGGTTGGTCTGCCAGGCTATTACACCGTCCCAGTGGGCCTCGATCATTCGCACAAGGTCCTTGATCGGCTCCAGGCGTGAGCGCTTGGCTCCATTGCACCAGCGACGCAGGTATGCTTCGGCCTCGGCTGGGTCGTCTTGTTCGTAGAAGCCGTTGAAGTCGTCTCGCCAGCGAGCCGCCCGAGCGGTGGCCAGCTTCATCGACGGCCGGGACAGCCAAAGGAGGGTCTCACGCTGTTTGGCCGTCAGGTTGGGCTCGTTCTTGAGCCACACATAGCGGGTCGATTTGAGTTCCATACGGTCTTGGCCTCAGCTCGGCGGACTGCATCGACTGCCTCGTTGGCTTTGGCTACGACGTGCGAAGTGCACCCCGTCCACCATGAAAGCGACCAGGTCGAGACCAGACAGATCAGCTTCCATCAGGGTGGCCAGGGCGGACTCGGTAGCAGCCACGAAGCGCCGGGACACGGCGGATTTGGGGCCTCCAGGCACGGATGTGGGTCATCCGGTGGGAACGGGTGTACGCTCGTGGGGCAGGACGTGGGTGATCGGGCCGAGGCTCAACATGACCAGTCCGATGGCGGCCTCCGCCGAGTGGAATCCG
>JBOGGU010000097.1:0-18218 GCA_050744085.1 Acidimicrobiales bacterium | reverse complement strand
ACAACTTCAAGCCAACTAATACCCAGCGAGGTTCGTTGCCCTTCTTCTGCAGAGAGACCCAGTATGCATAGTCATGCAAGCGTGCTCAGCGCTTATGCACTTGGCAGAGCGTTTTGCTACAGCCTGCGCGTATGGGTGGTCGGCGTTGTTCCTTGCCCACGGCGATGGCTACGCAATTCCGAACTACGGATACGGAGGTGCGTACTACGCATCGTCTCCCACTGGGACGCAGGCGGCATACCGCGGCTGTGGTTCCCCTGCCACGCTGGAAGTTCCCGGATTCGGGATTGTCGGCATCCTCCGCGGCACTCCGATCGGACGCAACCCGAACGGGAAGCAGATCGTGCTGCTCGCCAACACGACCGTAGATGCCGTCAGCGCCCTGCAGATCGAGGTCAACATCTACTCGAGTCCCTACGACCAGCCGGTCAGCACTGGTGACCACGATTTCGCTGCCAGGTCCACTCTCGTCCACCCCTGGGACCACGTCGTCCACCCCTGGGACCACGTTGGTCACCAAGCCCGTCACGAGCTTTCCTTCACCTGCGGGCGCCGCCCTTGCGGCAGTCTCCGGACGCACCTCCGTGCCCCTGCTCGCACCGAGTGACCTTCCCACTGGTCTGTCGGCAACGGCGGAGACCCGGGGCGGGGATTACGACGTTCAGCTCTATCACTGCAGACGGACCTTTGGCTTCAACAACCCGAACATCGGCGCTCCCCCCTACTGTGCCGGGCTGGGAGCGGTGTTCGGCAGCTTTGGGGCCCAACCGTTTCCGTCTCTCGCATCCAATCGCCTTACCGGCAAGCCGATCAACACCCTCACCGACCTGTTGCGGGCCCCGACCTGCCCGCAGGGGCCGGGCACAGCGTCGACCGTCATCCTGGCGGATGGAGTGCAGGGCATGGCCGAGTCATCGGGAGGCGAGCTTTGCGACCTGCGCTGGACCCAGCGTGGCTGGATCATCGACATCACTCCTTCGCTGGCAACCCTGTCCCAGGAGATGCCACTGGCGAGGCAGCTGATCATCGCCGTGAGCACCGAGCGCCTCCCAGCACCACGCGGGGTGCTGAGCGTGGAGGACGCCGGAGATGGTGAGCACACCAAGGCCTATTGGGTTCAGGGCGAGGGCCTCTACTGGGTCGGGGGCTATCACCTCGCCTCGGTTGCGCTCTCGCTACTCGGCTCGGTTGCCAGGGTCTCAGGCTAACTAATCTAATCGGGGGTGGAGATTCAGTGCGCAGCACGACCCTGAGCGCTGGCGCTGGCGCTGGACCGCACCGTGGCCAGGGGAGGGTCGTTGCCCGCTGCTGTGATGCCAGCAGCGCCGGCATCATCGGCCAGGTAGGTATCGAGGAATGCGTTGGTCACAGCGACCGTCACTGGCAGCCAGGCACTGCCAGCCTCGACGGGCAGGTGCCCAGCACCGTGCAGCACCAGCAAGAACTTTGGCCGGACCGCTTCTTCCCACACCCGGTACCCGAGGGCGGGCGGGTCGACCGTGTCGGCATCCCCTTGGATAACCAGCAGCGGCGGGTTACGCGGGGGCCTGACCAGGCGAAGTGGCTGGCCAGACATGCAGATCAATGCCCGGTAGCGGGGCTGGCCGGGCGGGGTCGGCAGCGCGCTGGCGTCTAGGGCGGTCTCCGCGCCATCGCTGTGGCCTGCCACAGCCACGAGGTTGGGGTCGACGTGTGCTGCCACCGGGCTGGCCGGCGCCACGAGGGTGTCGGTGACGTATCGAAGATCGGCGGGCTGGTTGGCGATGTCCGCCTCGTCCAGGTTGGCGCCAGCGACGGCCGCGTCGGTTAGGGGGAACTCAGGTGCTGCGACGACGAAGCCATGTCGTGCCCAGCTGGTCAGAAGAGCCTCGTAGGGCTTGGGCCCGACCCGGAAACCCGCGGCGAACACGACCAAGGGGTAGCGTCCCGGAGCGTCCGGACCCCACACCTCTGTGGTGAGGGCGCGTCGTGGGCTGATCTCACGCCCGTTGGCAACGGTCGGCCGGCTCTTGTCGACGATGGGAACGGTGACCTCGGTCACGGGATAAGGCGGACCGTGGCGGGCGCTGAGGGCGCCCGGCCGGGCTGGGCTAGGCGAGGTTGATGCGGGTGCGACAGCCCACTGGCCGCCCGAGCGGAGCGGAGCCCGCTGGCCGCCCGAGCGGAGCGGAGCCCGCTGGCCCGAGTGGAGCACGGGTGCCTGCTCGGCCGGCGAGCCGACAACGTGGCTCGCGGCCGGTGCGAGGCTCAAACCCCCGAGCAGGCAGGCCGTTGCCACCACGGTGAGGGTGCCGGCAGCGGCCGAGGCCACCCAGGCCCTAATGATGCGTGGCTCGCGGCCAGGCCCTGTAAGAGGCATTCACGGGATCGGTCCGGCTCGCGCGGACATCGTGACGAAATCCCTTGGCCAGGACCCCTCGAAGAACAGGTACGGGCCCTGGTGCATGCTCGAGAGGAGGTCGGTGCCGTTGGCAGGCGCGGCTGTCGTCGACGGCGAGACCGGGCTGTAGGTGGCGAGGCAGGTCCAGTCGGTGTTGATGTCGAGCTCCATGGCTCGGATCGCCCCGGCCTGGACCAGCAGGTCGGCCAGCTGGGTGATGTCCAACCCGGGCCCTGACACGTAGACCAGGGCACCGCTGGCCGTCACCCCGACACCGGATCTCCAGACGTTCGGTACGTTGCCGAGCGTGGCGCCCCAGGCGGTGGTGTCCGCAGGGTCGAGCCCGGGCACCGGCGCCCCGCCGTCCACCAGCAAGCGCAGGTTCTGGCGCACATCCGTCACTTGGGGCGTCATGGTCACGTCGCGACCCCACTGGCCCACCGTGACCGACCCGTCTCGGTAGACCACCAAGGAGGCGGCTCCGGCGCGCAGTGGCACCACCACCCGACCCTGGGTGTAGTAGCCCCCTTGGGCTACCGCCATCAGGAAGCCGCCGTTGAACGCCGCAACGAGGCTGTTGGCAGCGGCCGGCTTGATCGGGGCGCTGTACTTCCACGGGCCGCCGCCCGGGCTCTCGCTACCTGAGTAGAGTCGAGCCGCGAGCAGCGCTGTATCCATCCAGGCCACCCCAGCCACGGGTTGGGAGGCAGCCGGGCGGAGGGTGGTCTCGTAGACGGCGGCCTTCCCGTCGACCTGACGTCCCGCGGCGTGCCACTGGCCCTCGCCGCCGAGCGGTGGCGAGACTGCTGGCGTGATCGGCGCCGGTGCGGCCAGGGGCGCTGAGCCCACTGGCGGCTGAGCATCGACCGCGCCCGATGAGGTTGCACCCGGCAACACGGCCCCGGGCACCCCCGTGGCAGAGGTCTTCGGCATTGCCGACCCCGTGGGGCTCACCCCGAGAGGCGTCGTCGTCGTGGAAGAGCCTGGCCCGCCGGGCGCTGGAGATGCTGGGACCGTCGAGCAGGCGGCCAGGAGGGTTGCCGAGCACAGCGCCACAGCCAAGGCGCCACCGAGGCGCGTACGGGTCACACCTCATGCTTGCACGATCGTGCCCGGCGGTCTCGTCACCAGACAACAGGACGCTATTGTCTGAACCCGGTGCCATCCGCGTCCTACCATGAGCTGGAAGCCGAGCTCGCTGGGGTCGAGCGCGCGCTCGAGCGCCTCGACGAAGGCACGTACGGGCTTTGCGGGGTGTGCGGCAACGCAATCAGCGAGGAGGTGCTGGCGTCGAGCCCGACGGCCACGCTGTGCCCGGAGCACGACGGCGCCCCGAAGGTGCCGTCGACGCCGAGCCCCGGCTGAGCAAGTGCTGCCCTCCTCGTACTCCAAGGTCGTCAAGCGAGCAGCCGACGGCTGGGCCAGGCGCCACCTGTGGGCCCCCCGCTACGATCGCGGCCAGCGGCTGTCGATCGTAGCGGATGACGGGACCCGTCTGTCCGTCACTCGCCTCGAAGGCCCGCCCTCGGCGCCGCTCACGATCGTGTTCATCCACGGTTTCCTGAACTGGTCGCGCTCCCCGGCGGTCCATGCCTTCGCCGAGCGCCTCGCTCGGGAGGTCCATGTCGTGGTGCCGGACCTGAGGGGCCACGGGCGCTCCGGAGGACGCTGCACCATGGGCCGGAGCGAGCCGAGGGACGTGGCAGCAGCTGTAGCGGCCGCGCCCCCGGGTGTCCCGGTAGTGACCGTAGGCACCAGCCTGGGCGGGGCGGCTGTGATGCTGCACGCCGGCACCTACGGTGGAGTTGCTGGAGCGGTGTCGATCAGCGGTCCTGCCTGGTGGGGCAGCCCCAAGAGGCCGGGGGCCCAGCGATTGGCCGCGTGGGTCGAGAAACCGCTGGGCCGGGCGCTCCTGGCTGGCCTGCTGGGTACTCGGGTCGACACGTGCATAGCTGGGGCACAGGGGTCTCGTGCGGTGGTCTCGGCGATAGCCCCTGCGTTCACGCTGGTGGCCCATGACCCAGATGACAGCTATTTCGGCCCAGAGCACCCGTTGCAGGTGATGGACTGGGCACTGCCACCCAAGGAGCTGTGGTGGATCCCCGATGCCGGCCACGGCAGCGACCTCCTGACACCCGCCTTCGCCGACCGGCTGCTGGCCGCCGTCCGGGACAAGGTTGCCGCCGCGCCAGGGGCCCGGGCCCCCGGCATCGAGGGGGGGATCGCCTACGTCGCGGCCGGCACAGGGGCATTCGGCTGAGAACCCCCGCGGCGAGAACCCAGGCACCGCCCGACCGAGCTGCGCCGAGAACCCGGCTCAGTCCAGGTCGGCGCCCGCACCGACGGCCATCAGGTAGCCACGAGCCCTCTCCGCCCTCGGGTAACGCTCGACGAGCGCCCAGAACGAGGCGTCATGCGCAGTCACGGCCAGGTGAGCCAGCTCGTGGACGATCACGTAGTCGAGGACCCAGCCCGGCAGCTTGGCCAGGCGGGAGGAGATCCGTATCGAGCCGTCCCGCGGGGTGCAGGACCCCCAGCGCGACTCCTGGTTGTCCACCCAGCGGATAGAGCAAGGCTCCGGCAGGCGGTGGCGAGCCGCGAGCGCCAGCGCTCTGGGGGCCAGCGCGATCTCGTCCGTGCTGGCCCGGCGTCCCACGCGCTCCAGCATCCTGGCCACCCACAGGTCCTCCTCCGCTTTGCTCATCGTCGCGGGGATGCTCACCCGCAGGAGGTCGCCGATCCTGCGTGCCTGGACCGTGCGCTGGCGCTTGGCGCTCCGTACGACCTCGACTTGCATTGCGCAAAGCTATCGTTCGCTGCATGACCGTGCTCCGGCTCTTCGCCGCGGCCCGCGAGGCAGCGGGTACCGCCAGCGCAGACATCGACGCTTCGACCGTCGAAGCTGTCCTCGCACAGGCGGTCGCGCTCTATGGCGACCGCTTCGCCAAGGTCCTGGCCGGGAGCCGGGTTTGGGTGAACGGTGAGCCGGCGGACCCCGGGCGGCCAGTAGGTGAAGCCGACGAGGTCGCCGTGCTGCCCCCGGTATCGGGCGGCTACGCCTGAGCACCGCCGTGCCTGAGCGGCGCCGTGCGCGGCACCGCCAGCACCGCCGGCCCGGCTGTCAGCCCTTCTTGGTCTCCCAGAAGATCCTGTCTATCTCGGCGATCTGGTCGAGGAGGTCCTGCGCCACTGCAACGTCAGTGGACTTCTTGACCTCGCCAGCGGCCTTGGTGGCCTTCCAGAACAGGTTGTGCAGCTCAGGGTACTTATCGAGGTGCGGGGGCTTGAAGTAGTCGGTCCACAGCACCCACAGGTGGTGCTTGACCATCTCGGCCCGCTCCTCCTTGATCTGCACCGCCCGAGTCTTGAAGATGTCGTCGGCGGAGGAGTTGAACTTCTCGATGATGCCCTTCACCGACTCGGCCTCGATCCGGGCCTGCGCCGGATCGTACACCCCGCAAGGCAGGTCGCAGTGGGCGTGGACAGCGACGGGAGGGCTCAGCCGGTCAGCCAGGGACAGAAGGCGGGTCACCGTTCGCATGCTTTGACTCCTTTGTCTTTAGATGTCTGTGTCTTTGGGATATTTGGGTTCCAGAACGCTTTACCCACCCCACCCTAATGTGGAAACCGTGCTATCTAGGTTGTGCTCGCGGCGGTGCACGAGGATGCTCACGCGGGCGGGTGGCGCGCTGGTGGCCGCCGGGCTGCTGGCGTGGCTGGCCATGCGGCCAACGAGGGTGCAGGTGCTCGGCGACAGCATGTCACCCGCGCTCGAGGCGGGGGACCGGGCAATCGCTCTGCGGCCCTGGTGGGTCCGACCCGGCGCCATTGTCGTGCTTGTCGACCCCCGCCTGCCAGCTCGCACACTGGTCAAGCGGGCACTCTGGCTCGGAAGCGGGGGAGGGGGAGGGGGCCGCCGGGTCGTCTGGGTGGAGGGCGACAACCCGGGCGTGAGCACTGACAGCCGCAGCTTTGGCCTCATCCCTCGCAGGGACCTCCGAGGCGTCCTGGTCTGGCTCTACTCCCCAGCTGCGCGCGCAGGGCGCGTCTCGGGTGCCCCCGGATAGGGTGGCCGGGCCATGCGACGCCTCGCCGTCCTGTCATTCCACACCTCGCCGCTGGGTCAGCCGGGCACGGGTGACGCAGGAGGCATGAACGTCTATGTGCTGCAGCTCTCGACTGCGCTGGCGCGAGCTGGCGTGGCGTGTGACGTCTACACCAGGGCAGCGGATGCCTCAGCCCCGGCCATAGTCGACGTCGAGCCAGGGTTGCGGGTCCATCACATCCCCGCAGGCCCGCTCGCGCCGGTACCCAAGGAGTCGCTCAGCGCACTCGTGGAGGAGTTCACCGACGGGGTCCTCGCACGAATCCAGTGCTGTTCCAGTCACCAGGACACGGCACGTCCCGATGCGATCCACGCCAACTACTGGCTGTCAGGCCTGGCGGGACACGTCATCAAGCACGAGCTCGGGCTGCCTCTGGTCTCCACGTTCCACACCCTTGACCGGGTGAAGGCCGAGGCGAGCGCCGAGGAGGTGGTAACCGCGGAGCCGGCCCGGCGGGCAGAGGCCGAGGCGGCGATCATCGCTTGCTCGGACGCGGTGCTGGCATCTTGCTCGGTGGAGGCCGACCAGATCGCCTCTCTTTACGCGGCGGATCGGGCTCGGATCGAGATAGTGGAGCTGGGAGTGGACCACGCGCTTTTCTCGCCGGGAGACCGTGCGCAGGCAAGGCGGGCCGTCGGCCTGCCCGACGAGGGCCCTGTCCTGGCCTTTGTCGGGCGCATCCAGCCCCTGAAGGGCGCGGATGTGGCCATCCGGGCGCTGGGGATACTGCACGATCAGGGGTTCGGAACCTCGACCCTGGTCGTCATCGGGGGCCCGAGCGGTCCGCTCGGCGCCCGGGAGCTTGGGCGCCTGCACGACACCGTGAGCGATCTCGGCCTGGGCGCGTGGGTGCGTTTCATCGAGCCCCAGCCGCACGAGCTGCTATCCAGCTGGTATCGGGCGGCGGACCTCTGCCTGGTTCCGAGCAGGTCCGAGTCCTTTGGCCTGGTGGCCCTCGAAGCCGCGGCGTGCGGGACCCCCGTGGTCGCGGCAGCGGTGGGCGGCCTTTCGACACTTGTCGACGACGGCGCGACTGGGTTCCTGGTCGACGAGCGGGACCCCGCCGCGTACGCGAGCAGGGCTGCGAGCCTACTGAGCGACCCCGAGCTGGCGAGGGCCTTCGCGAAGGCCGCGGCGGCCCGCTCTCGGTCCTACACCTGGTCGGTGGCCGCCGAGCGCCTCTTGGGCATCTACGAACGCCTCACCGCACGAGAGCTGGTGGAATGCGTGTGAGGATCCGCGGTCGAGGGGCGAACCTTGCCGGAGTGAGATCGGCGCGCTATGGTCCAAGCCTGGTCGGCCCGAGGTGCGGAACAGGCTCTCGTTCGGGGAAGTGCGGGTCTCTGCGAGGTTCCTCGGGCCGGTCGGCCACCCCCGACCGTGCCCGAGCAGTCCCGACGGGACTGTGCGTGGCGACCGTGGCCGTTGGAGCGGTGTTTGGCCTCGGCCCGTCGACCGCAGCCGGCCAGAGCCATCCCACCTGTGCCTCCCCCACCACCCATGGCGCCGCCAAGGGCTGGAAGGTAGCCGACCCCGGCTGCGAGTATGACTACATCACCAATGCCTACACCGCCACATTCGGCCCCCTGGCGACCAGCTCGGGCAAGGCCCTGTCTGACACCTACGTAGGCACCAGCGATCAGGCCGCATACCGGATCGAGGTCCCCAAAGCGTGGAACGGGGACCTGGTCCTCTACTCGCACCCCTACCGCGGCCTCGGCAACGTCGTCTGGGTGGACAGCCCGGCGCTGCGCTCCTGGTTCATCTCGCATGGGTTCGCTTGGGCGGCCTCCAGCTTCGCGGCCAACGGCTACGACATCGGCCAGGGGGTCACCGATACCCACAACCTCTTGGCCGTGTTTCGCGCCCGGGTACACAGGGCCCCCAAGGCGGTCTACCTGACGGGGAAGTCCATGGGCGGCCAGGTGGCAGCGGTGGCAGCCGAGCACTTCAAAGGGGCCTTTGCCGGGGTCATGACCACCTGCGCCCCCCTCGCGGACACCCAGCTCTACGACTATTACCTCGGGGTGGACACCACCGCCGCTGACCTCACACAGACACCGATCAGCTTCCCAGCGCATTCGTCGATCGCGTCAGTGCTCCAGTACGAGGCGAACGTGGCTGCCCGCACCCTTCCGGGGCTCGGGTCCGGCTTCCTCACGCCGGCCGGGCCTGCCAGCTCGGACCTCACCGCTGCGGGAAAGGCATGGGAGAGAGCTGTCGGGTACCTCAGTGGCGGGTCGCGCTGGGGCTTCGACAGCGCCTTCGCCTACTGGAACAGCACCAGCTACGGCCCGCTCGAGGGCATGCCGACCCTTTTCGACGTCTACCCGGGCCTGGACGGGGGCACCATTGGCATCGCCCCCGGCAACGTGGTCACGAACATCGGTGTCACCTACCGGGTTGACGGCGCGACCCCCCCCACTCCCGCGGACCGAGCCCTCGACGCAGGCGTGCTGCGAGTCAGGGCGACGACTACCAGCCCAGCGGGGAGCCTGTCGGGCATCCCTGTTGTGCAGGGGGACCCTGGCATCCCGGTCCTCGCCCTCTTCGGCACGGGCGACCTCTTCGTGCCTCTGTCGATGGGCCAGGACTACGCCCAACGGATGGCGGCCCACGGCGAGTCCAAGCTCTTCGTCGCCCGGTCGATACGGGAGGTGACTCACTGCGGGTTCTCGAACGCAGAGCTCTCCCAGGGGTTCTCGTCCCTGGTGAGCTGGGCCCGCAGCGGGCGCCCCGCAGCCGGAGACGACATCACCAGCCCTGTGGCGGTGGACAGCCCCACCTTCGGCTGTGGCTTCACCGACGGCTCCCACCCGAGGTTCCACGGACCGCCCTGTCCGAAGTAGTGCTGCTGAGCGGAAATGCCGCGAGCGTCGCTTGGCAGGTCCTTACCGCCGTGAACAGGGTAAAATGTTGGGCGACACACACGGCTTTCCCGCGGCGCAGCACTAGCCTCGCTCCGTGGGCCGAGCAAAGCTGGTGATCCTCGGCGGGGGCAAGATGGGGGAGGCGCTGGCGACCGGCCTCCTCGCCTCGGCTTGGGCGAAGCCAGAAGAGCTGATCGTCATCGAGCCCGATTCCCGGCGAAGGGCGGAGCTGGCCGCCGCCCACGCTGGGATCCAGCTGGCGACGGCCGCGGTGCCAGCCGAAGGATCGGTGGTGGCGGTGAAGCCCCCCGATGTCGAGACGGCCTGCCGTTCGCTCGCCGGCCTGGGGGTCGGCAGGTGCGTGTCGATTGCTGCGGGGGTGCCACTCGCCAAGCTCGAAGACTGGCTTGGCCCTGGCACAGCGGCAATGCGGGCAATGCCCAACACCCCCGCCGTGGTCGGCGCTGCGGCCACGGCAGTCTCGGCCGGCGCCACGGCCGGAGAGGCAGACCTCGCCTGGGCCGAGGAGGTTCTGGGCGCCGTGGGGACCGTTGTCCGCCTGCCCGAGCGCAGCCTCGACGCCGTGACCGGGCTATCGGGCTCCGGGCCGGCCTACGTGTTCCTGGTGGCCGAGGCGCTCATCGACGCCGGGGTTTCTGCGGGGCTCTCGCAGGAGGTGAGCTCAGCCCTCGTCGTCCAGACGATGCTCGGTGCGGGCCGCCTGCTGGCGGAGTCCGGGGAGCCCCCCGCTCGACTGAGGGCCGCGGTGACCTCACCGGGAGGCACCACCGCAGCTGGGCTGAGCGTCCTGGAGGCGGCGGCGATCAGGGCCACCTTCACCGAGGCAGTGGCGGCTGCGACTGCACGTTCGGCCGAGCTTGGCCGGCTCGGGCCCCCGTCGGGCCCATAGCCTGCCAGGCGGTGACCCGTCGACGCGGTTCTCTGGTGAACTGTGTCAAGTTTGTATGCCATAGGGATAAAAACTTGACACAGTTCGGGAAACGACGACGGTGCCGCTATCGGGGGCCGCCGCGGGCGGGCGGCCGACCGCCGCTATGGCACCGACGCCACGACCACTTCCGTCACCAGGCCGTAGGCCCGCACCAGGCTGTGGTGGCGGACCTGCCACTCGGCGCCAACCAGCCTGAGCAGCGAGATCGGCCGGCAGCCGCCCACGAGTGATGGTGCCCGCTCCCACGCAGCCATCCAGGCCCGAGACACCGCCCGCTCAGCCCGGCTGACCCCGGGGGCCAGGCTGGCAAGGCACGCGAGCCCATCCGGAGCAAGGATCCGGCGTGCCTCAGCCAGCACCGCCCTCGCGTGGTCAGAAGCAAGAAGGTCGAGCACGAAGCTCGACACGAAGCGCTCGACCGACCCGGTCGCGCAAGGAAGGGGCAGCGAGCCGTCGACCAGCGCAACCCTGGCGCGATCCGGCCAACCAGCGAGCCGAGCCCTGGCCAGGCTGACCATGACCGGGCTGAGGTCGACCCCGCGGTAGCTGGCATCGGGCCCCAACAGCCCCATTAGGCGCGCAGCGAGCCGACCCGTGCCGCAGCCGAGCTCGAACACGGAGCTGGCGCTGCCGAGCTCAGAGTGGGCGAGCAGGCGATCGACGGCCCGATCCTCGTAGAAGGCCTGCCAGTCCTGGGCTCGCCCGATGCGGTCGTAGACCCGGCGCGCCTGGCTCGAAGTCAGGGCCGGCATGGCGGTGGAGGTGGCACAGGCACAGCCCCCAAAGCTAGATCCCACTGGCCCCCGCTGGCCCAATTTGCGTCGGTGGCGTAGCATCTCGGGCGCGGAGAGGAGTGATTCCACTGACAGGTCCAATTCACACCAAAGGCCGGTTCTTGACCGTGGCCGAGGTAGCCGACCAACTTAGGGTGTCCAACATGACCGTGTACCGGCTGATCAACGCCGGCACGCTGCCGGCTGCACGAGTCGGTCGGTCCTACAGGCTGAGGGAGGACGACATCGACAGGTACCTGGCCGACAGCTACACCGAGGCCGGCTAGTCCTAACTCACGACGCCTCGAACCGACCAATACCTCAGGCGACAGTCGCACGCCTGCCGGTCTACCTGCGCGCCCTGGTTCGGCTGGCGGATGCCGGGATCGCCACCGTCTCCTCGGAGGCCCTGGCGTTCGAGGCTGGTGTGAGCGCGGCCAATGTTCGCAAGGACCTCTCTCACCTCGGCACCCTGGGCACGCGGGGTTCCGGCTACGACGTGGGCGTGCTGCTCGGAGCTATCACCTTGGAGCTGGGAGCCGACTCGGACCGGCCGCTGGTGATCGTCGGCGCCGGCAACCTGGGTAGGGCGCTGGCCCACTACCGAGGATTCTCGTCCAGGGGATTCAGGGTGGCTGGGCTCTTCGACATCGACCCGGCCAAGCTGGGCGAGGTGGTCGCAGGGGTGAGGGTGAGCCCGCTGGCCGCGCTCGAAGAGGTCGCTCGGAGCGAGGGGGCCGCATTCGGGGCGGTTGCGACGCCGGCGCACGCCGCCCAGGGCGTTGTGGACAACCTGGTCAAAGCCGGGGTGACCTCGATCCTCAACTTCGCACCCACCCTCACAAAGGCGCCCGACGGGGTCCTCGTGCGCCAGGTCGACCTGGCCACAGAGCTGCAGATCCTAGGCTTCTACCATGCTCACCGAGACGGGGCTCACCGGGACGGGGCTCACCGGGACGGAGCCTGAGGACGACGAGTGCCGATCAAGTCCACCACCTACCCCGTCAACCTGATTCTCGCGGGCAGGTCCTGCCTGGTGGTGGGGGGCGGGCCCATCGCTGCCCGCAAGGCCGCTGGGCTGCTCGGCTGCGAGGCCAGTGTGCACCTCGTGGCGACCGAGGTGGGAGCAGAGGTGCGGGCCCTGGGGGGCGGTCACGGGTCGGGAGTGGGCACGGCGGCCGAGGCGGAACCGAGCAAATTACTCCGAAAGGTGGGCCTCACCTGGTACGAGCGGCCGTACCGACCAGCGGACATCGACGGCCGCTGCCTTGTGGTGGTGGCCACCGACGACAGGGCGCTCAACCGGGCGGTGGCGGCCGACGCCGAGGCGGCAGGGGTGTGGGTGAACGTGGCTGACGACCCCGACGCCTGCGGGTTCATCCTGCCGGCGATCCTGCGGGAGGGGCCGGTCACGGTCAGCGTCTCCACGGGAGGCCACAGCCCCGCTCTCGCCGGCTGGCTGCGGGACCGCATCGCTGAGGTGGTTGGCCCGGAGCACGCCCAGGCGGCGACGATGATCTCCGAGGCGCGAGACGAGCTGCGGGTTGCCGGGCGCTCCACCGAGGGCCTCGACTGGCAAAGCGCCCTCGACTCGGACATGTTAGGAAGCATCAGGGCTGGCCAGGTTGGCCACGCAAGGGAGCGGCTCAGGGCATGTCTGTCGTTGTGATCGGCCTCAGCCAGCGCAGCGTGCCCCTTGGGCTGCTGGAGCGCATGACGGTCAGCGACGTGGCGCTGCCCAAGATCCTCCGCGCACTGCTCGACGGCGGAAGCCTCTCCGAGGTGGTGCTGGTCTCCACGTGCGCCCGGACCGAGGTGTATGCGGTGGTCGAGCGATTCCATGCGGGGCTGGCCGACGTCCACCGCTGCCTGGGCGACATCGGGGGGGCCACCCCCGAGGAGCTGGCCGACGGCGTCTATTGCTATTACGAGGACGCTGCGGTGAGCCACCTGTTCGAGGTGGCGGCGGGGCTGGACTCGGTGGTGCTCGGCGAGGGTGAGGTGCTGGCCCAGGTGCGCCGGGCGTGGGAGCGTGCCAGGGCCGAGAGGGCCGCCGGGCCGATCCTGTCCCAGCTGTTCCGCCAAGCTGTGGAGGTGGGAAAGCGGGCCCGCTCCGAGACCCGCATCGCTCGGGGGATCACCTCGATCTCCCAGGCCGCAGTGGCGCTGGTGACCCAGCGCCTCGGTGGGTCGCTGGCGGGACGGCGCGTCCTGGTCCTGGGGGCGGGGGAGATGGGCGAGGGAATGGGTGTCGCTTTGGGGGCCAGCCCGGCCGAGGTCCTGGTGGCGAACAGGACCTGGGAGCGGGCGGTGGCGCTGGCCGAGCGGGTGGGGGGCCTGCCGGTCGGCCTCGATGCGCTGCGTGGGGCGCTGGGCGACGTGGATGTGGTCCTGACCTCGACCAGGGCCGAGGAGGTGATGCTGGGCGCCGGCGATCTGGAGCCAGTCATGGCCGAGCGGGACGGGCGCCCGCTGTTGGTCGTGGATGTTGCCGTGCCCCGTGACGTGGAGCCTGCGGTGGCGGTGATCCCCGGCGTGACCCTCCTCGACATGGACGACCTGAGCGCATTCGCCGCCGCTGGGATGGCCGAGCGGCGCAGGGAGGTCGCCCGGGTGGCCGACATCGTCGCCGAGGAGGTGAGCCGCCACCTCGAGGAGCGAGCCGCAAGGTATGCCGCCCCCACCGTGTCTGCGCTGCGCCAGCGCGCCGAGGAGATACGAGTGGCCGAGGTGGATCGCTACAGGGCGCGCTTGGCGGGCCTTGAGCCGGCGCAGCGCGAGGCCGTGGAGGCCCTCACCCGCCAGCTCCTGGCCAAGCTGCTCCACGAGCCGACAGTGGCGCTCAAGGAGGCGGCGGGCTCGCCGAGGGGCGAGCGCCTGGGCGAGGCACTGCGCACCCTGTTCGACCTGTAGTGGCGGCCCGGCCGGGGGTCGGCGGCCCAGCCGGCGGTCAGTGGGCCGGGGGGGCCGGGGTTGGTGCGCCGTTGCGCATCGCCACCCGTGCCAGTGCCCTGGCGCGCTGGCAGGCTGCCCATGTCGCCGACATGCTGGGCCGTTTGGGCCACGAGACCGAGCTGGTGGCGCTGCGCACCGCGGGGGACGAGCGCTCCGAGGTCCCGATAGCTGCCCTGGGCGCCACGGGCGCCTTCGTGAAGGAGGTCCAGCTCGCCGTCCTCGACGGTCGGGCCGACCTGGCTGTGCACTCGGCCAAGGATCTGCCCTCGGGCGCCACGCCCGGGCTGGTCATCGCCGCCGTGCCTCTCAGGGCGGATCCCCGGGACGCCCTGGTCGGCGCACTCCTTGCGGACCTGGCGCCGGGTGCGGTCGTGGCGACGGGCTCTCCGAGGCGCCGGGCACAGCTTGCCTGGGCGCGCCCGGACCTGGCTTTCGTGGAGCTTCGGGGGAGCATCGAGACCCGGCTGGGCCGTGTCCCTGCCGGCGGCGCCGCGGTGGTGGCGGCGGCAGCCCTCGACCGCCTCGGGCTGGCCGGGCGGGCGGCCCAGATCCTCGACCCCGACCTCATGCTGCCCCAGGTCGGCCAAGGTGCGCTCGCGGTGGAGTGCCGGGCAGACGACGAGGAGCTGCGTGCGGTGCTGGCCGGCCTCGACGACGCCGGGTCGCACCGTGCCCTGGAGGCGGAGCGCGCCTTCCTTTGCAAAATTGGGCCCGGTTGTGCCCTCCCCATCGCCGCCCACTCACCCCCCTCTGCCCCCGCAGCGGGCGCCGCTGCTGGCTCGGCCGCCTCTGCCCCCGGCTCGGCCGCCGCGCCCCTGCGCCTCGACGCCCTCCTCGCATCCTTCGACGGCAAGGTGGTGCTGCGCCGCTCGGGCGTGGGGACCGACCCGACCGAGCTGGGCGAGCGCCTGGCGGCTGAGCTGGTGGAGTCTCCCCAGGGCGCCTTGTTGGTGGAGGCCTACCGGAGGTGACCGTGTACCTGGTGGGGGCGGGTCCTGGGGACCCCGGCCTGCTCACCCGCCGGGGCGCGGAGCTGTTGGGCCGGGCCGAGCTGGTGGTGCACGACCGCCTCGCCGCTCCCAGCCTGTTGGACCTGTGCCCCGCTGGTGCGGAGCGGGTCGACGTGGGAAAGCGGCCCGGCGGGCCCGCTGACCAGGCTGGGATCAACGCCTTGCTCGTCTCGGCTGGGAAGTCGGGGCGCCTCGTGGTGCGCCTAAAGGGTGGGGACCCTTTCGTGTTCGGTCGGGGGGCCGAGGAGGCTCTGGCGCTGGAGGCGGCGGGCGTGGCCTACGAGGTGGTGCCGGGGGTGAGCTCGGCGATGGCCGCGCCGGCTTACGCTGGGGTGCCGGTCACCCACCGGGGCCTTTCGACGTCGTTCAGCGTGGTCACCGGCCACAGCCGAGCGGCCATCGACGCCGACGTCAACTGGGAGGCACTGGCCAGCGTCGGCGGGACGGTGGTGGTGCTGATGGGGGTGGCACACCGGGCCGAGATTGCCGCCCGCCTCATGGCTGGGGGCCGGCGCCCGGCCACCCCAGTGGTCGCTGTGCGGTGGGGGACCAGGCCTGACCAGGTGGTGACCAGGACGACGCTGGGCGAGCTGAGTGAGGTGGTCCTGGAGCCCCCGGTGACCTTGGTGATCGGCGAGGTGGCCGCCATGGGGTTGGGCTGGTATGCGCGCAGCCGTCCGTTGCTCAGCCGGCGGGTCGTGGTCACCCGGAGCGCTTCTCAGGCGTCGACGCTGTCCTCGCTGCTCGCCGGCGCCGGGGCCGAGGTGGTGGAGGTGCCGGTCATAGCGCAGGGGGCGCCGGCTGACCGGGGAGCGGCCCTCCGCTCGGCGGCCATCGAGGTCGGTTGCTACGACTGGGTCGTGTTCACGTCGGCCAACGCCGTCGAGCGCTTCATGGCCCTGCTCCGCGATGCGCGCGACCTCGGTGCGGCCCGGGTGGCCGCGATCGGCCCGGGCACGGCTGGCGCCCTGGCTTCCTGGCGGGTGGTGGCAGACCTGGTCCCGGAGCGCTCCGTTGCCGAGGGCCTGGTGGAGGCGTTCCCGGCACCGCCTGGACGCGGGGGAGGGAAGGTGCTGCTTCCGAGGGCGGCCGTGGCCAGGGAGGCCCTCCCTGAGGCACTCCGGGCCATGGGGTGGGCCTGTGACGTGGTGGAGGCATACGTGACCGTCAGGCCCCCGGTTTCGGCCGAGTTGCTGGCCCGCGCCAGGGGGGCCGACGCCATCACCTTCACCTCTGCATCCACGGTGTCGGGTTGGCTGGAGTTGGGCGAGGAGACGCCTGGGCTGGTTGTCTGTATCGGGCCTGTCACCGCTGGGGCCGCGGTGGATGGGGGCTTGCACGTCGGCGCTGTTGCCGACCCTCACAGCATCGAGGGTTTGGTTGCGGCGACGATCCACCACCTCGTCACACCGCCTTGGTAGGGTCGTGGGCACTTCCCCTTGTCCCGTCCCCAGATCCTACATTGGAGAGGTAGTGGCCAAGACAACCAAGCAGGTCCCCCGCAGGGACACGGTTCTGAGTTTCGCCGACCTGGTTGGGGGGTGGGACGAGGCCCGCTTGACCCTCCTGTTGTCCCTGCGACCTGACCTGACTCGCCCGGCGCCGCGTTCGCTTGCGGGGCTGATCCAGCGCGCCGGGTCGTGGGTCAGCATCCAGCAGGCCCGGTGGAACCTGGACAGGGGAGCACAGCAGGTGCTGGATGCCGTCTGCCTGCTCGCCGCGCCCAAGGCGCTGCCCGGCCTGGCGCTCCTGCTCGGGGGACCTGGCGAATCGGCCGGGCGTGGTGGGGCTGCCGGGCGTGGTGGGGCTGCCGGGCGTGGTGGGGGCGCCGGGCTGGATGGGGGCGCCGGGCTGGATGGGGGCGCCGGGTTGGATCGGGCCCTCGAGCGCCTGGAGCAAAGGGCCCTGGTGATGCGTTGCGGGGACGTGCTGGTGCCCGCCCCTGGCCTCGCCGACCTGCGCCACCCCGCTCGGCTCGGGCCACCAGCGGCCGAGGCGCTCGCCACTCACCAGGCCACTGTGCTGTCTGAGATGGCCCGTAGGATCGGCATACGCCCGGGAGGCAATCGGGCCGCGTCGCTTGCTGCGTTGGCCGGTGCCCTGGCCGATCCAGCGCGGATCAAGGCCGTGCTGTCAGCCGGCTCAGCCGAGGCAGCCCAGCTGGCTCGCATGGCAGCCACAGAGGGCCCAGCGGTCTCGCTGCGCAACGGCGTGTACGGGTTGTCGGACCGCACTCCGGCGGGATGGCTGTACGGCCGCGGCCTGTTGGCGCCGATGAGCTGGGACATGTTGGTGATGCCGCGGGAGGTTGCCCTGGTCCTGCGCGGCGGCAAGCCATTCCCCGACCTCGAGCTCTCGATTCCCGAGGCCCGCACGACCAGGCAAGACCAGGCAGGCGTGGACTCCACGGCTGCAGAGGCCGCGCTGCGCCTGGTCGTGGATGTGAGGACGGTCCTGGATATCTGGGGCCAGGCAGCCCCGGCCGTCCTCAAGGAGGGGGGGATCGGGGTTCGCGAGGTGAGGCGGGCTGCCAAGGCTATCGAGCGGACCGAGGTCGAGGCGGCCAGGGTCATCGAGGTCGCGGCCGCCGCAGGCCTGGTCAGCTGCGCCCGGCCTGGCGGCAAGGTGCTCCCCCTGCCTGCCTTTGACGACTGGCTCTCCCTCGGGGTGCCGGATCGCTGGGGGGCGCTGATCGCCGGCTGGTTCCAATGCCAGTTGCATCCCAGCCTCGCGGGTGCCCTGGACACGAAGGAGAGGACGATCCCCGCGCTGTTGGACCGGTCTCCTGAGGCGGACGCCCGTTCGAGGCGTGAGATCGTCCTGGGGGTGCTGCTCGCGGCTTCCCCCGGGGCTGGGCTCACCCCGGCGAGCCTTGCGGCGCGGACCGAGTGGATGGGCCCGGACGTGTGGGTTGGCGGCCCAGCTCCGGGGCCCACCCTGTTGAGGTGGGTGCTGCAGGAGGCGGCGCTGGTAGGGATGGCCGTCGATGGCGCCCTGAGCAGCTTTGGGCGGGCTGCGGCTTTGGAGCTCGCCGCCCTGGGCCCGGCTGGGGCGGCGAAGGCAGGGGCGGCGAAGGCAGGGGCGGCGAAGGCAGGCCCGGCCACGGCAGGCCCGGCGACGGCTGGCCCGGCGACGGCAGGCCCGGCGACGGCTGGCCCGGCCACGGCAGGCC
>JBOGGU010000096.1:0-34500 GCA_050744085.1 Acidimicrobiales bacterium | reverse complement strand
CAGCGTTGCCATCACAAGCGAACCCCAAGGCCCTCCTTAGGTAATACACAACGATAACCCAAACACCAGCTCTGAGCTGCCAACATGGCACTGCCACGGCACGTAGCCCGGAAACTCACGCTAGGGCGGAACCCTAGGCATCTCCCCCCTTAGCAACCCTCGTCAGACCTAGATCCCACGACTCATGTCCGGTGGTCTGGGGCCGGTTGATCTACTCTTGCCCGATTATCCAAGTCAGGTATGAGGACAACATGTCCTCGGGCTCCTTGAGCTGTGTACGAGTTATCTTCATGAATCCGCAAGATGTAGAATGATCTCTTCTTGACTCTGCTACTATCTGCAAGACAGCTGCACCAGTCCAAAAGCGAACAAGGGTCACCGAAAGAGCACGACTTTGCGTCCTTATAGTCGTCACTCCGTTCGCAAGTAGTTCGTTCACGTACAGTATATGTTTATGGGGATCCGAGTCCCATCCTGGTCTGTTTGTCTCTTCGTTGAACAGATCTGATATCGTCGGCAGTCGGTGTGCTTCAGCGTGGGAGGACCCAAAGCTTGTGGTGGAGGACTTGGAACTCAGCCGTCTTGGTGTTGGACTAGGCGGGAAAGAGTTGTGAGCAATATATGCCTCTGAGGGACTAAGAAGGCGAAGCAGCCAGCGCGGTACCTGTATCATTCGGGACTCCCGGCATAGATGGGGGTCATCCAGTGGGAAGAGGCGTACGCTGGTGTGGCAGGGCGTGGTTCACCGGGCCGAAGGTCAGGATGACGAGGCCGATTGCCGCCTCGGCCGACTGCGGCCTGCTTGGCGACTGTGACAAACGGCTTCAGCCCGCTCCGAGACGCCTTCGGGCAGAAGCGCCCGACCTGCTCTTTGGCCTCGGCCTCGCTCTGGTCTCCGGCGAAGGCCGCTGCGAGTGCGTCCTTGAGGGCGTACGCACGCCCAAGCTCGCCGACTCTGCGCTTGATCTTGCGCAGGGTAACGCCCTGTTCGTCTGTCAAGTTAGCGGGGTTCTTGAGCAGGGCCGAACGAACTCCATTGAACTTGCGGGTGGCGTCTTTGTCGGGCAGGGCTCTCATCTCCTGCCAGACCTGGCGGCGAAGTGTGTCCAAGGCGCCGGTGGGCCCTACTGTTCTTGCTAACAGGTGATTCGTACATTGTTAGAACGGACTGAGCGGCCATCAGCGCCACCCTGGGCCCAGCCCGTTGCTTCAGAGTAGTAGGTATAGGTTCCCTGACCTGAACAGTAGTAGGCGATCGAACTGGAGGTGAATCCGTCTGGAGGGAATCCGTAGCCGGCACAGTGGCGCCCTAGGTTCTGAGCACCGTACCAGCGGTAGCGGTAGAGACTAATACAATAGTTGATGGGATCGTAGCCCGAACCGCTACACTGCTCAAAGCCATGGTTAGTTACGAGAGCACCGGCGACCAGAGTTGGATCTGCAACGTAAACAGTACAAAGCCATGACCCGTATGTGTGGTTTGGACCCGTATTCCGGGGTGGCGTTGACGTACCGCTGAAAGTGATTGATGGTCGAGGGTTGGCAGTCAAGGTTGGCTTGGGCGTGGTCGTCGATGCACCCGCCGCCGGAGTGACGAGCGCTGCCGTGAGCAGGGCAAGTGAAGCGGCGCTGGCGAGTGTAATAACAGACTGGCTAGTTCGCATATGTGGACTCCTGTTCCGTTCGGTGAGACGTGTCGAAAATGACTGAATTTGGGATGATTTTACACAGGGATAGCCCAGTTGTCAAGAACCAGCGGGATCTCCCCGTGGGTAAACAGCGAACCTCCCCACTGGCGGCCCACCAGTGTTCCCCACCACGGTCAGGAGAAATTCGGGTCTTCCGGCATAGATGTGGGTGCCCGAGGCGTCTGGACCGGAGTTCGGGTCTTCCGGCATACATGTGGGTGACCCAAGCGGTCTGAGCCCGGATACTCCCTGGTAGGAGGGCATGGAACGGTGCCGCTGGGGGATCCGGGAACCATGCCGGATCGGGGGTGACCCAAGGGCGCCTTTAAGGGGTAGGGGCCTGGGCCGGTTGAATGGCACGCAGGGGCCGGTCCTAGGCTCGGGAGCTTGTCTAGAACGACCGTTCCAAACGAGCCGAACCCATGCGTGCCACCACTGCATTCAAGCATCTCATGCGCCTTCCGGGCGTCACCGTCATCGGCGTTAAGTTCTTCTCCGCCAGGGTGGTCGTCGACGTGGTCCTGCGCTCGGGGACCTGGCGCTGCCCCCTGTGTACATTCAACACCAGAGCCCGTTATGACGCTCGTCCGGTGGCGTCGACGTGGAGACATCTGGATCTGGGTGCCTGGCGACTCGAAGTAAAGGCCAATCTTGTCCGACTGGATTGTCCCACCCATGGGGTGATCACCCAAGGGGTTCCGTTTGCCAGAGTTGGATCCAGGTTCAGCGCCGATTTCGAGGACCTGGTGGGCTGGCTGGCCACCACGATGGACAAGACAGGTCATGGTCCACCGGTCGTTGCTACGAGCCTGCCATAGTGGCTGGCTGAGGTAGCCAACGAGGAGGACCGATGCCGGGAGTTCGATTGGGTGTGGAGGAGCGAGAAACGATCCCTTTGGGGCTGGCTCGGGAGGACCCATTCGCGCAGATTGTTCGGCGGATGGGTCGCCCGACTTCGACCGTCGCCCGGGAGGTGAACCGAACCGGGGGTAGGGACCTCTATTCCGGACGGGCCGCCCAGCGCCAGGCCGACGAGGTGGCGAAGCGACCGAAGGTCCTCAAGCTGGTGGCCCGCCCGGCGTTGGCGGCCGTGGTGGCCGCCGGGCTCGAACAGCGCTGGTCGCCCGGCTAGGTGGCTGCCAGACTGGTCCTGGACTACCCCGACGACGAGGAGATGCGGGTGAGCGCCGAGACCCGCTACGCCTCTCTCTACCTTCAGGGCCGGGGTGGGCTCAAGCGCGAGCTGATCTCGCGCTGCGCACCGGCCGGCTTCGCCGCCGCCGCCGGCCTCGAGGAGAGTGCTCCAGGAGGAAGAACGTGCTGGGTGACATCGAGCCGATCTCGGCCCGGCCGCCCGAAGCAGCGGACCGAGCGATCCCTGGTCACTGGGAGGGAGACCTGATCATGGGGGCGTTCAATCGCTCGGCGATCGTGACCGTGGTGGAGCGACGGTCGAGGTTCCTCCTGCTCGGCGAGCTGCCCGATGGACATGGGGCCCAGGCGGTCTATGAGTGCCTCCTCGGCGTGTGCGGGGATCTTCCCGACGTCGTGCGGCGCAGCCTCACCTGGGACCAAGGACGCGAGATGGCCGACTGGGTGGACCTCGAGCTCGCCGCCGACATGGAGGTCTACTTCTGCGACCCCCACTCGCCCTGGCAGCGCCCCTCCAATGAGCACATGAATGGCCTGTTGCGCCAATACTTCCCCAAGGGGACCCGACCTCAACAATGTCAGCCGGGATCAATTACGGGCCGTCGCTGTCGAAATGAATGGACGGCCCCGGAAGGTCCTCGGCTGGCGGACTCCGGCGGAGGTGTATGCTGACGTCTTAGCAACGACCCCTTGACCGCGCCGTACGTCGCCTTACCGACGAAGAGGGTCGCAAGCTCCAGCGTCTGGTGCGCCGAGGGGAGGGCAAGGGCCAGACCAATGTGATTTTTCGCACCGGGCACCGGGTCAACCCAGGCACCGGGGTGCGCTACCCGTTCATCGTGCGCGCCTCGTCGGTGGTCGACCAGTTCTACTTCTACGGTGTCGACGACGACTTCGGCCCGTTCTCGACCCGGCATCCATGACTCTGGGAGCCATGACCTATCACCTGCGCCGGCCACGCCGGCATGGCCTGATCGAACGGACCCCTCACACCCTGCGCTACAGCGTCACCGACTTGGGGCTGCGCTCGGCCTTGGTTCTCACCCAGGTCCGTCCACAACCGTTTCTTGAGCACCGTTTGATCTGCTGTTTGTGGGGCGGGATCGGTCCTCAGCGGAACAGGTCTTCAGAGTGGGGCCTGACGACCTCCGTGGCCACCG
Source organism: Acidimicrobiales bacterium (assembly GCA_050744085.1). Taxonomy (GTDB): domain Bacteria; phylum Actinomycetota; class Acidimicrobiia; order Acidimicrobiales; family JAJPHD01; genus JAVKSL01. The sequence continues at coordinate 30,500 of JBOGGU010000096.1, read as the reverse complement.
AGGATTCGCGTAGCCAGGCGGGGTCCACGCCCCGCACCACTGCTACCGGGATTCCACGGGCCTTGCCCATGACCAGGTCGGCGGCGCCAGCTATCTCGTCCGCCACGCAGACCTCGGTGGCGACGAGCTTGGCCCCAAGGGCGTCTGTGGTGCCCCGGAGGTCGAGCACTCCGGCCACCCCCGCTGTGCCTATGGCCACGTCGGTGACCCCCCGGCGCCAGGTCCTGCCGAACGTGTCTGAGACCACCACCCCCACCCGCTTGCCGGTACGGGCCAAGAGGCCGTCGCGGATTCGCCGGGCCGAGCGGTCGGGGTCGAGGGGGAGGAGCGCCACCCAGCCGCGCTCGACGTTGGAGCGGTCGACGCCGGAGTTGGCGCAGACGAACCCGTGAGCAGTCTCGGTGACGATCAGGTCGCCACGGCGGCGCAGGATCCGGGTTGCCTCGGCCTCGATCACGGCGCGCGCCGCGCCCGGGTCGTCCGGGTCGACGGGGATGAGGCGGCCCTCGGCCTTGGAGACGACCTTTTGGGTCACCACCACCACGTCGCCGTCTGCGAGGGTCGTGGCAGCGGCGATCAGCTCGGCGAGGACGTCCCCGTCGCGAACCTCAGGGAGGCCCTCGACGGCGAGGATGACCAGCTGGCTGGTCACAGCAGGCCCAACACGCAGCGGGCCAGCGAGCTGGAGACACCTGGCCGTGACATGACGGTCGGGGCCACCACGCAGGCCATGCCCTCGGCCTCCACGGCCCCGGCAAGGGCTGCGTCCGCCACGTCGACGACCAGGGTGCTGGCCAGCGGCGCCCACAGCCGGGCCACCCCCACGACGGATGCCCCGTGCCCCAGCTCGACGAGCAGCCGGTCGGCGGGCCCCTTCAGCGCAGCCCCGGCGACTATTGGCGAGACGGCGACGGTGTCGGCGCGACGGGCTTGCAGGGCTTCGCGGATGCCGGGCACCGCGAGGATCGGACCTATCGAGACGATGGGATTGGAGGGGCAGATGACCAGGCGCTCCGTGCTGGCGATTGCGTCGAGCACACCCGGCGCCGGAGAGGAGGCGGAAGCTCCCTCGAAGCGCAGCCCGCTGACCGGGACCGAGTGGCGGAGCCTCACGAAGTAGTCCTGGAACGCCACCTCCTCCTCGCCGCCGCCTTCTCCCGCGGCCAGGGTGAGACGGGTGCGCACCGGGTCGTCGCTCATGGGCAGCAGGCGCTGCGCCAGGCCCCACGCCGCGGTGACCTCGCTGGTCACCACCGACAGGGGCGCGCCCTCGCCCAGGCGGGCGGTCCTGTAGAGGTGAGTGCCGAGGTCCCGGTCCCCCAAGCGGAACCAGGTGGCGCCGCCGTAGCGGTCCAACGCTCCCATCGCCTCCCAGGTCTCCCCGTCCAGTCCCCAGCCGGCGTCGGGGTTCACCGCCCCGGCGAGGGTGTAGGTAACCGTGTCCAGGTCCGGGCTGACGTGCAGGCCGTGGATGACCTCGTCGTCGCCAGTGTTCACCACAGCGCAGATCTCTGCGGGGTCGATGACGCTGCTCAGCCCAGCCAACAAGCGGGCCGCGCCGACACCCCCGGCAAGCGCGGTGATCACCGTGGGAAACCTAGCGCTCGCCTCTTCCGCCTCGATCTGGTCGTGTTTGTGTACCTGCAGCGACCACAAACACGACCAGATCTCGCCGGCTCGCGTCATTACCCTGGCCAGATGCGGATGAGCCGGCGACGCTTCCTCCTCGGCGGGAGTGCTTCGTTGGCAGCCGCCCTGGTGGGCCTCGGGGTAGTCGATCTCTCAGATCCCTCGCTGTTCGCCGAGTCGGGGCCGAGCGTCGGGCCGAGGGCGAGCCGCGAACCAAGTGCTCCGTCGCCGGGGGCGGTCGAGAGGAGCGGCTCCCTGCGCAGCCGTTACACCGGCTCGGCCATGGGCTGGACGGTCTCAGTGCCCGCAGGCCCTGACCCGCCTCGCGGGATCCTCTACTGCCTTCACGGCTACCACAGCAATCACCGGATGGCCTTCGATCAGATTCACGTCCCCGACGCGGCCGCTTCCGTGGGCCTGAGGGTGGTTGTGGCGGCTGTGGACGGAGGTGCCGACAGCTACTGGCACAAGCGCTCGGACGGGACCGACGCCGGGTCGATGCTGCTGGAGGAGTTCGTGCCGCTCGTTCGCGGCATGGTGGGCAGGCTTCCCCAGGCCCTCATGGGATGGTCGATGGGAGGCTACGGCGCGCTCCTTGCCGCCGAGCATGCCGCCGAGCGCGCCGCAGAGGGCGCTGCCTCGGCCTTCGTGGCTGTGGCGCCGGCCAGCCCGGCGCTGTGGCTGACGCCCGGGGCCACGGCCCCGGGTGCGTTCGACAGCCCCGCCGACTTCTACGCCAACGACGTGTTCACGGGGATCTCCCGGCTACACAACATGACCGTAGCGGTGGCTTGCGGGGAGAGCGACCCCTTCTACCAGGCGACGCGAGAGCTGGTGGCGGGGATGGACTACCCCCACCGAGCGTTCTTCGGCCCGGGCTCCCACGACGACGCCTACTGGCGGAGCGCTGCTCCTGCCCAGCTGGGTGTCTTGCTGGCCGCCTTCGGCAGGTAGCGAGTGGCTAGTGGTCTTGGGGCGGAGGGGGCATATTCTTCAAGGGTTGTGTCCGAGCCCTCGCTGCGGGTAGCACTCGACGCCACCCCCTTGCTCGGGACCAGGACCGGGGTGGCCACCTTCTGTGCTGGCGCGTTGAGCGGCCTGGGGAGGCAGCGAGGCCTCATGGTTGGCGCCTACGCGGTCAGCTGGCGGCGGCGGGGCGGGATTGCCGGCCAGCTCCCGCCCGGCGTCGAGGTGCTGGGCCGGGCGATGCCCGCCCGGCCGTTGCACCTGGCTTGGCGTTGGCTCGGGCAGCCCCCCGCTGAATGGTTCTTCGGGGAGGTGGATGTGGTGCACGGGACGAACTTCGTGGTGCCCCCCGCCCGACGGTCTGCGCAGGTGGTGACGGTGCACGACCTCACCTCGATGCGCTACCCGCAGATGTGCGAGCCGGCGAGCCTCGGCTTCCCCGGCCAGGTGCGCCGGGCTGTGGCCCGCGGCGCCTGGGTGCACACGCCGTCGGAGTGGGTGGCTGCGGAGGTCACTGACCTCCTGGGCATCAATCCGGAGCGGGTGAGGGCGGTTCACCACGGCTCCGAGCCCCCTTCCGCTGGGAGCGTGCCCGAGCCGGAGCGGGTGGCGCTGCCGCCGAGCGTGGGTCGATACGTGCTCGCCCTCGGGACCGTGGAGCCCCGCAAGGACCTGGTGGGCCTGGTGCGGGCTTTCGACCAGCTGGCGGGGGATCGACCGGATGCAGGGCTGGTGATCGCGGGCGCCGACGGTTGGGGTGCCGCGGCCCTGGGGGAGGCAGTGGCTGGGTCGGCGTACGGCGAGCGGATCGTGCGGCTTGGCTACGTGAGCCCAGGCGCCCGGGAGTGGCTGCTCCGGGGCGCCGAGGTGCTGGCGTACCCGTCGGTCTACGAGGGCTTCGGGCTTCCTCCCCTGGAGGCGATGGTCCGGGGAGTGCCCGTGGTGGCGACCCGTGCGGGAGCGCTGGTGGAGGTGCTCGGCGACGGCGCCGACCTGGTGGCGGTGGGGGATCCCGTCGAGCTGGCGGGTGCCGTGAGCCGCTTGCTCGACGACGGCGCGGCTGCGGCGGAGCTTGGAGAGCGGGGCAAGCGGCGGGCCGCGGCGTTCTCCTGGGATCGCTGCGCCGACGGCCTGGTGAGCCTGTACCGGGACGCCGTCGCCGAGTGCCAGGCTTAGCCGTGCGGGTGGGGATCGTGGTCGAGCAGCTGCGCCGGCCGGTGCCTGGCGGGATCGGGACCTACGCATCCGGCCTGCTCAAGGGACTATCCGAGCTGGGCGACAGTGGCCCCGAGGTGACCCTGCTGGCAAGTCACCCGCCGGGGGGGTTCGGTTCCGGGCCGGCGGGGGCGTCTCGCCATGACCCGCTGGCGTCCCTCGGAATGCCGCTGGTGACCTCCCGGCTCCCCTCGCGGCTGCTCACACGCGCCTGGGACGCCGGGATGAGGGTTCCTGTCGACAGTCTGGACGTGGTGCATGCCGTGTCGCTCGGCGGCCCCGCCACGGGGGCGGTCCCGAGCGTGGCCTGTGTGCATGACCTTGCGTGGCGTTCGCTCCCCGACGCATTCCCGCCCCGCGGCCGCCGGTGGCACGAGGACGCCCTGGCCAGGGCGCTGGAGAGGAGCAGCCGGTTCGTCGTTCCGTCGGAATCCACGGCCGCTGCGCTGTTCGATGCCGGCGCGGCTCCCGGTACGGTCGTTGTCGTGGAAGAGGGTTGCGACCACTTGGTGCCGGTGGATCCGGAGGGCACGTCCCAAGCCCTGGCTTCGCTTGGTGTCGGGGGGCCTTACCTGCTGTGCGTCGGGACCCTGGAGCCCCGCAAGAACCTGGCTCGGTTGGTGAGCGCTTACAGCGCCGCACGGGGGCGGCTCCCCGAGCCCTGGCCCCTGGTGGTGGTCGGGCCGCGCGGCTGGGGCCCCCGGTTGCCACCCGCCCCCGGCGTGGCGCTCGCTGGCCCGGTCGACGCGGGTGTGCTCAGCGGGCTGTATGCCGGAGCGCGCTGCGTGGCGTATGTGCCTCTCCTGGAGGGGTGGGGGCTCCCCGCAGTGGAGGCCATGTCCTTCGGGTCCCCAGTGGTGGCGAGCCCGATGCCGAGCACGGCCGGCGAGGTGATCGAAGTCGACCCGCTCGACGTGGCGGCGATCGCCGAGGCCCTGGTGCAGGCCTCCTGCGACGAGGGTGCCCGGGAGCGGCTTCGTGCGAGGGGCCTTGCCCGCACGGCCGGGCTGACCTGGGAGTCAGCCGCCCGTGCCCACGTCGCGGTGTGGGAGTCGGTGTGGGAGGAGGTGGCTTGAGCACGTCTGCGCCGGGCTCGCTGGCTGCCTCGCTGGCGGTGAGCGTCGACGTGAGCGCGATCCCCGAGCAGCCCGGGGGGGTCGGGCGTTACACGACGGCCCTGGTAACGACCTTGGGCCGACGAAACGACCTCGAGCTCACCCTGATGGCCAGGGCGAGCGACATGGAGCGCTGGTCTCTAGTCGCACCGCGAGCCCGGGTGATGGGCGTCGCCCCCGACCCGCGGCCGATCCGGCTGATCTGGGAGCAGGCTCGGCTGCCCCACGTGCTGGCCAACGTGGCCGTGGCCGTGCACCACAGTCCCCACTACACAATGCCCGAGGTAGCGTCCCTCCCGCGGGTGGTGACTGTCCACGACCTCACCATGTTCGACCACCCTGAGTGGCACGAGCGGTCCAAGGCAGTGTTCTTCCGGCGAGCGGTGAGGGTGGCATCCGCCCACGCCGATGTCGTCATCTGCGTCAGCAAAGCCACCGCCATGCGCCTGGCCACGTGGTGCGAGCCAGTCGGCGAGGTGGTGGTGGTCCCTCATGGGGTCGACCACGCCCGGTTCCAACCAGCGGGCGACTCGGGGGCAGGGACGGCAGCGCTGGAGGCGTTGGGGGTTCGTCAGCCCTATGTCGGCTTCCTCGGGACAGTCGAGCCGCGTAAGGATGTCCCCACGCTGGTGAGGGCCTTCGACAAGATGTGCCTGGCCCATCCCGGCCTCAGCCTGGTCATCGCCGGGACACCGGCCTGGGGCGAGGCCGACCTCGCCAAGGCGATCTCCGAGAGTCGTCATGCGGATCGGATACTGAGGTTGGGCTACGTCGACGAGGCAGCGATCCCAGAGCTGCTTCGCCACTCGGCAGCGATCGCCTACCCGGCGCTCGAAGAGGGCTTCGGGCTGCCCGTCCTGGAGGCTCTGGCGTGTGGAGCGCCTCTGGTCACGACCAGCTCCACCGTGATGGAGGAGCTGGCAGATGGAGCTGCCCTGCTGGTCAAGCCCGGGGACGCGGACGGCTTGGCCGGTGCACTGGACATGCTGGTCCGCCGGGACGCAGGCTTGGACTTCCGGAGGGAGCGCGGCCTGGCCGTGGCGGCTCGCTACACCTGGGCTGCCAGCGCAAGCGGCCATATCGAGGCCTATCGCGCCGCCGTCGGCCATTGGGAAGCCGCTGGGGGGTCGCCGGTCTCGCCCGAAAGCCGCCCGGTACGGGGCAGGCTCCGGGCGGGCGATTAGTGCAGCACTAGTGGCGTACGACAGCGACTTCCATCTCGGGGCTGAGGGCTTGGAGAAGGCTTGCGAGGCCCTGGCGACATATGCCTCGGGAGGACGGCTCCACGGGCGAGAGGTGGCGACGCTGCTGGCCGACGAGCTTCCCGAGAGCGGCGTTGGCCCAGAGCGGGCCCTCGACGCGCTGGCCCCAGTGGCGCTCGGCGAGGCCCGCTCCCTGGGGGACCCCGGCTACTGCGGGCACATGGATCCGCCCACCCCATGGGTCAGCTGGGCAGCGGCGCTGTGGGCAGCAAGTCGCAACCAGAACCTGCTCCATCCCGATACTTCGCCGGTCGCTCGCGATCTCGAGGAGGCGGCCATACGTTGGGTGGCTCCCTTCTTCGGCATGGACGGCGGCCACCTAGTGCCGGGATCGACGGTGGCCAACCTCACGGCCCTCTGGGCGGCGCGCGAGTGCAGGGGCGTCAGGGAGGTCGTGGCCAGCGAAGCGGCGCACCTGAGTGTGCGCAAGTCCGCCAACCTGCTGGGCCTGGCTTACCGCACCGTCTCGGTGGACGTCCGGGACTGTATGGACCCGAGCGGCCTGGGCGACTTGGGGGAGGCGGCGCTGGTGCTGACAGCGGGGACCACGGTCATGGGCTCTGTGGATCCGTTGGACGTAGGCCACGGGGCCGCCTGGAGGCACCTGGATGCCGCCTGGGGCGGGCCGTTGTGCTTCTCCGATCGGTACCGCCACCTCCTCGACGGCGTGGAGGTCATGGACTCGGTGTCGGTGTCAGCGCACAAGCTCATGTTCCAACCCAAGGAGTCTGCGATCGTCCTTTTCGGAGACGTCGCAGCCGCCCATGCTGCACTGTCGTTCGGCGCCGGCTACTTGTCGGTTCCCAACGTGGGCCTGCTTGGATCCCACGGAGCTACAGCCCTGCCTCTCGTCGCCACCCTGCTGGCCTGGGGCCGCAGTGGGTTGGCTGCGAGGATCGAGCGCTGTATGGACCTGGCTGTCGAGCTGGAAGGCCATGTCGGCTCCGACGACCGTCTCGAGGCCCTGGCGCCACCGGCGACCGGGATCTTGTTGTGGCGCCCGAGGGGGGCTGACGTGATGGCCGTTCGCGACGCCCTGCGCTACGCATCTGTATCGCTCGGCCTACACGACGGGGAGCTGTGGCTGCGATCGGTGTTCGCCAACCCCCAAGCCGACGTGGGCCTGCTGATCGACGAGGTGCGGCGGGCATCGGCTCATGTTGGCGGCCCAACCGCTGAGGTCGGCGGGTCAACCGCCGCGCGGGTCGTCTAGCTGGTGCGAGCCTTCGTGACCGGCAGCCGTGGGTTCGTGGGCTCGTGGCTGGTGCCGCACCTTCGTCGAGTGGGCGACGAGGTGGTCGAGTCGGACGGGGAACTGGATGTCGCCGATGGCCCCGGCATGCTGGCGGCTGTCGAGGCGGCGGCACCCGAGGTCGTCTACCACCTCGCCGGCTTCAGCCACGTGGGGGCCTCGTGGGGCGCGGCCCAGGAGGCGTTCCGGGTGAACGTGCTGGGCACCGTGGCGGTGGTCGAGGCCGCCGTGGCGTGCGAACCCGCACCGACGGTGCTGGTGGTCTCCTCTGCCGAGGTGTACGGGCGAGTGGGCCAAGCTGACCTGCCGATCTCGGAGGAGGCACCCGTTTGTCCGGCGAGCCCCTACGCGGCCAGCAAGGCCTGTGCCGAGCTGGTAGGGCTCCAGGCGCAGGTGGCTCACGGGCTCAGGGTGCTCACAGTGCGTCCGTTCAACCATGTAGGGCCGGGCCAGTCCCCGAGCTTCGTGGTGTCGGCTCTGGCCAAGCGCATTGTCGAAGCACAGCGTGAGGGAGAGCCGGCAATCGCGGTCGGGAACCTGTCGCCCCGGCGCGACTTTACCGACGTGCGCGACGTGGTGAGGGCCTATCGGATGCTGGCCCTTGCCGGGGAGCCTGGTCTGACCTACAACGTGTGCAGCGGGGTCGACGTCTCGATCGAGGAAGTCGTGCGCCAACTCCTGACTCTTGCGGGCGCCGACCTGCGCCTGGACACCGCCCCCGAGCTGTTCAGGCCGGTGGACGTGCCCGTCCTGGTGGGGGACGCCAGCCGGCTGAGCTCCTGCACTGGGTGGCGGCCGGAGATCCCCTTGGGTGAGACTTTGGCCGCGGTGATCGACCAGTGGCGAGCGACACGGTGACCGACCCACGGCCTGACCTGTTCCCGCCGGTGCCGAGGGCTAGCCTGCCAACCTGATGGAGCTTCAGGCGCCGCGGGTCGTGGCCGTTCTCGTGACCTGCGACCCGGGGGCCTGGTTCGAGGAGACGCTTCAGGCGCTGGCGGACCAGGACTATCCCAACTTGGCCATTGTCGTTATCGACGCAGCCAGTGACATCGACCCCAGCGGCCGGGTGGCGGCGATCCTGCCAGACGCTCTCGTACGTCGTCTGCCCACCAACGACGGATACGCGGCCAGCGCCAACCCGGCGCTCGAGCTGACTCGCAGCGCCACCCACCTCCTGTTCTGTCACGACGACATCGCACCTTCGCCCGAATCCATTCGCCTGATGGTCGAGGAGGCATACCGGTCCAATGCCGGCATCGTGGCCCCCAAGCTCGTGGCCTGGGACCAGCCTGATCAATTGCTCCAGGTAGGCATGGCCATGACGAGGGGGGGGGCCGCAAGCCCCAGGGTCGAGAGGGGCGAGCTGGACCAAGAGCAGCACGATGCCGTGAGGGATGTGTTCGTGGCCCCTGGAGCCTGCAGCCTCATTCGCTCCGACCTGTTCGCCACGCTGGGGGGCTTTGACCCAGCCATCACGGCGATGGGCGAGGACGTGGACTTGTGCTGGCGCGCGCACCTGCTCGGGGCCAGGGTCATCGTGGTACCCGAGGCCCGCGTCCGACACCTCGAGGCCCTGAGCTCTGGAGCCCGACGGATGCCAGGACGGGCCAGCTCTGGCGAGGTGGTGACACATGTTGCGCTGGAGCGGCGCCACCAGCTGAGGACGGTGCTCAAGGCGTACCGACCATTGACCTTGGCTCGGCTCCTGCCTCAGCTGGCCATCCTGAGCTTGATCGAGGTGATGATCGCCCTGTTCACCCATCGTCCGGAGCTGGCGCGGGCGCTGGCTGGTTCCTGGCGCTGGAACCTGTCCCGGCGCAGGGAGCTCCGAGCAGCAAGGTCGGCTATCCAGTCGATCCGTACGCTTTCCGATCACGAGCTGAGACGCATGCAGGTCGGGTTGAGCGCCGGGCTGCTGGCCAGGTGGCACGCACCCTCGGCAACGGGGTGGCCGGGCCTCCGTGACCCAGGCCGCCATGACCCAAGCGACCAGGGCCCCAATGACCCAAGCGACCAGGGCCCCTCGAGGGGGGGGAGGGGCACTCTCGCCGGCGTGGGGGCCTTGCGACGCTCGTCGCCAGCGAGCAGCTGGGCTCCGGGAGTCGTCGCCTGGGCTGCGGTCCTGGTGCTCATCGTGTTCGGAAGCCGCCAGCTCGCCATCACTGGCTTCCCTGCGGTGGGCCAGCTGAGCCCCTGGCCCGGGTGGACCACGTTTCTCGGGCACTTCGTGAGTGGCTGGCGCGCCACGGGCCTTGGTGCCTCCGCGCCCGCCCCCCTGGCCTTCGCCTTCATCGGATTGGCGGGAATGGTGCTGGGTGGCGCCATGGGCTTCCTCCAGCACCTGCTGGTGCTCGGCACCCTCCCCCTGGGAGCGCTGGGAGCCTGGTACCTGGCTCGACCTTTCGCCTCCAAGTGGGGCAGGACCGCGACGATGGTGGTCTACGCGGTGATACCCCTTCCTTACGGCGCCCTCGGGCTGGGCCGCTGGGACGTCCTCGTTGCCTACGCAGCGGCGCCTTGGGTGCTCCGCCTCCTGCTGGGCGCGACCGGCCTGGAGCCCTACGGTTCCAGAGGCCGAACCACAAGACGGTCGAGCGCTGGCGCCAGGACCGCAGCGGCAGATGGTGTGGGCGCCACCCATAGCGGCTCGCCACGGGTGGGCGCCCTGGCTCGCCGCGCCCTGGCTCTGGCGGTCCTCGTCGCCATCACCGGGGCTTTCGCGCCCTCCGAGGTGTTGGTGGTGGTGATCTCCGCGATCGGGCTGGTCGCGGGCTCGACGTTCTCAGGGAGGGTGAACAGGGCGATGCGCGCCCTGGTGGTCGCGGTCCTCGCAGGGGCCGGGGCGGTCATCTTGTCAGTGCCGTGGACCCTGGGCCTGCTCCACCCTGGTCCCGGCTTGGCGTCGTTCGGCGGGCCTGGGACAGTCGAGCCGGCAGGTGTTGGCCAGTTGCTGGCCCTTCGGATCGGGGGCGTAGGGGTGACCCCGCTCGCCTGGGGCCTTGTGGCCGCGGCAGTGCTGCCCTTGCTGATCGGCCAGGGCTGGCGCTTTGCCTGGGCCGCCCGGCTGTGGGGGGTGTCGGTCGCTTGTTGGACAGCGGCTTGGCTCGGGGGCAAGGGGTGGCTCGGTGTGAGCATTCCCACCGGAGTGCTCCTCGCGGGAGCATCGGCCGCGGTGGCGGGCTGCGTGGGCCTGGGGGTGGTCGCGTTCCAGCAGGACCTGGTCACGTTCCGCTTCGGATGGCGTCAGGGTGCCTCCCTGCTCGCTGCTGCAGGGGTGGTCGTGGGGACGTTCTCGTTCCTGGGCGCCACTGTCGGCGGCCGGTGGGGCCTGCCATCCCAGGGGTACAACCAGGCCCTGTCCTGGATGCCGGCCTGTGCAAAGGGTACCGGAGGGTCGGCGTGCCAGTTGGGAGGGGTCAAGGCGGCGAAGGGTGGCAATTTCAGAGTCCTCTGGCTCGGCAACCCTAAGGCGCTGCCCATGGGCTCGTGGTCGATGGGGCCAGGCCTTGCCTTTGCAACCTCCGAAAACGGGCCTCCAGACGCCACCTCATTGCTGCAACCGGGGGGTCAGGGGCCCGCACGCCTCCTGGCGAGCGACGTGGGCTTCGCATCTGCCGACCTGACGAGCCGGCTCGGGCACCTGCTCGCCCCGCTGGCAGTTCGCTACATAGTGGTCCCCTCCCAGTTGGCCCCGGACCCAGGGGCGCCCTCGCTGCCTCCACCGGCCAGCCTGGTGAATGTGCTGGGAGCCCAATCCGATCTCCTCCAGCTCCCGTCCAACCCGTCGCTCCTCGTCTTTGCCAACACTGCCTGGGCGCCGGGTCGAGCGCAACTGACAGCGGCAGCGGCAGCGGCCAGCAAATCTGGCGGGCCGACTGCCGCTGTTGACGCTCCACTCGCTGGATTAGCCCCGGTCCTTCCCGGCCCTGTAGGGGCGGCCAGCTTCACGGGGTACCTCCCAGTCGGGAGCGTCTATCTCTCGGCCAGCTCGTCACGCTGGGTGCTCACCCAGGCGGGAGGAACTACGGCGAGGGCGAGGCCGGCATTCGGCTGGGCCAACAGCTTCGCCGTCACCCAGCCAGGGATTGCCACCCTCGCCTTTCATACCCCGGTTGGGTACCTGGTGGCGATCGCCATCGACTGCATATTGTGGGTGCTCGCCCTGTACGCCCTCGCCAGCTCCTGGGGCCGGCGGGACTCTCGGCGAGACTCGCGGCGGGGCGGGCCCAACCGGTCCAGGTCGCGAGCGGATGTCTTCGAGACGCTCGCGTACCCGCCAGTTGGGGTCGGGTGACCCGGGTCGGGCGCCGGCCCTGGCTGCTTGGGGCCCTCGCGGTGCTTGTCGTCGCCGGTGGGCTGGGCGATAGCCTGGTAGGCAGCGGTCCTGGCCAAGCTCCGCTGGCCTCGGTTGTGCGCGCGTCGACAGCCCTCGCGCCCGTCTCGGCGGTCTCCTCCAGCTGGTACTGTGCTGTTGCCACCAAGCCGGCGGCCCCAGCCGCGTCCCCCCCCGCGTCCCCCCCCACGGCGCAGCCTCCGCCTGCCTCCGGGGCAGGCCAGGGCTCAGCGCGGAAAGCAAAGGCCACGAGCTCAAAGTCCAAGCCCGCAGCGTCCACAGGGGGCGCCTCCGGCGGGGCGCAAGGAGCCGTCATCGCCCTGGCCAACACCGGCCCTTCCCCGGTGAAGGGAACTGTCTCGGTCGTGGGCCAATCTGCCGTGGTTACCGTGGCGGTCTCAGTGCCGGCGCACGGCAAGGCAACCCTCGACGAGAGCCACCTCGTCACGGGCGCCGACATCGCGGCAACGGTGGTGCTCGACGGTGGCGGTGTGGCGGTCGAGCAGCTGCTCAGCTACGGCGAGGCTGTCACAGTGACCCCCTGCTCGTCGAGGGCCTCGACGAGCTGGTACTTCGCGTCGGGATCGACGGCAGGGGCAGACCAGCTGCTCATCTCCCTCTACAACCCGTTTCCCACCAGCGCAGTGGTCGACCTGTCCTTTGCCACCGACCAGGGCGCCGCAGCGCCCAGCGACTACCAGGGAATCGTAGTGCCAGCCCAGGCTCAGGTGGTGGAAAGCATCGGAGCCCACGTCCAGCAGCGGGCCCTCGTGGCGACGGCCGTCAATGTGCTCGACGGGCGGGTGGTTGCCGACGAGGTTCAGCTCGGCTCCACCTCCTCGGCGTCGGGAGCGACTGTCGCCCAGGGGGCGCCTGCACCGGGGAGGACCTGGGATCTCCCGGCTGGCCTCGTGGCGCCCGGGACCGTGGATCGCCTCGACATATACAACCCGTCGTCCGCCGCTGCTTCGGTCCAGATCAGCCTGGCCCTGAGCTTCGGGTCGACCAAGCCGATCCAGCGGTCGGTCCCACCTGGCTCCGTGGTGGAGGTGGTGGCCAATGACGAGCCCCGAGTACCTCATGGAGAGCTGTTTGGCGTCGAGGTCTCCTCGACCAACGGAGTCGGGGTGGTCGCGGAGCGATCTTTCCTCGACAAGGCCCCCCAACCCAAACAGGGCCTCACCTACACCGTCGGTGGTGTTCCCAGCCGGCGCTGGGTACTTGCCTCGGGGGCTCCCGCGGGCTCGTCTCAGCAGATCGTGGTGGTCGAGAACCCGGGGGCAGGACCAGTCCCGGTCACGGTTACAGCTATGTCGGGTGGCGCCGCCGAGCCAGCTTCGATCCTTTCCGGGATGATGGTCCGACCGGGGCGCCCGGCGATCATGCCCTTGAGCGCAGCTCAGCTCCGACTGCCGTTGGTCGTGAGCGCGGGGGGCCCGGTCGTGGTGGAGCAGGACATCGCCGGCCCCGGCGGCCACGGCGTCTCGTCAGTCCTGGGTGAGCCAGCGGGCTGAGCCGACCCGGCATCGGTCGACCGGGCAACTCTCGGACGAGCGCCCGGCCCCGCGGCGCAGCACTACTTGTCGGAGGGACCCTTGGGGGAGTCGTGCTTGCCCTTGTCCTTCGACGCCCCTTGGTCCTTGGCCGCCCCGTTGCTGGAGCCCAGATAACCGCGTGAGGGCAGGCCCATCGGCGCCTCTGCTTCGCCGGCAACCTTGGCGCCGTCGCTGGCGGAAGTCCCGTTGGCCTCGTTCAACATCAGGAACCTGTGCGGCTTGCGCTTGTCGCCGCCTGGGTGGACGGGCCCGCCGTACGCCTCGTCGACGAGCCGGGCCACCTCGGCCCCGTCGATGGTCTCGCGCTCCAGGAGGGCGGCGGCCACCAAGTCCAAGCCTGGCTTGTGGAGGGTGAGGTGCTCGGAGGCGCGGTCCTCCTGCTCGCGCAGGATCCTCTCCACCTCCTCGTCGATCACCCGGCTGGTGTCCTCGGAGTAGTCCCTCGAGTGCATCAGGTCCTCGCCGAGGAAGACCATCCCCTGTGCGCCCCACGCCATCGGGCCGATCCGTGAGCTCATGCCGAACTCGCGGACCATCTTGCGGGCCAGCTCGGTGTTCCCCACCAGGTCATTTGCCGCCCCGGTGGAAAGGTTCTTGTAGACGAGCATCTCAGCCGCCCGCCCCCCCATGCGCACGGCCAGGGAGTCCTCGATGTACTCGATGGGGTAGATGTGGCGCTCCTCCAGCGGCAGCTGCTGGGTGACGCCCAGCGCCATGCCGGTGGGCAGGATGGTCACCTTGTGCACAGGGTCTGCGTTGTCCAGCACATAAGCCAGCACTGCGTGCCCACCTTCGTGATAGGCGACCCGCTCCTTCTCGTCGTCGGCGAGCACCAGCGACTCCCTGCGCTGGCCCATCAGGATCCGGTCCCGAGCCGCTTCGAAGTCCTGCATCTCCACGTGGTCGCTGTTGCGGCGCACTGCGTGGAGGGCGGCCTCGTTCACCAGGTTGGCCAAGTCCGCCCCGCTCATGCCCGGGGTCCCCCGTGCAACGGTCTCCAAGTCTACGTCGGGCGCCATCCTCTTGTCCTTGCAGTGGACCACCAGGATCGGTAGTCGCTCGTCCAAGTCGGGGAGGGGCACCACGATCTGACGGTCGAAGCGGCCCGGGCGAAGCAGTGCAGGGTCCAAGATGTCCGGGCGGTTGGTGGCGGCCATCATCACGATGCCCTCCGTGGTGTCGAAGCCGTCCATCTCCGACAGCATCTGGTTGAGGGTCTGCTCCCGCTCGTCGTGGCCCCCGCCCAGACCTGCGCCGCGCTTGCGGCCTATCGAGTCGATCTCGTCCACGAAGATGATCGCCGGCGCCTGCTTGCGGGCGGTCTGGAACATGTCGCGGACTCGGCTGGCGCCCACCCCGACGAACATCTCCATGAAGTCCGAGCCGGACACCGACATGAACGGCACCCCTGCCTCACCGGCCACGGCTCGGGCCAGGAGGGTCTTGCCGGTCCCAGGCGGGCCAACCAGCAGGACGCCCTTGGGTATTCGGGCCCCTATGTCCTTGAATCGGCCGGGCTTCTTGAGGAACTCCACGACCTCGCTGATCTCCTGCTTGACGCTGGTGTAGCCCGCGACGTCGTCAAAGGTGGTGCGAGGGCGGTCGGTGTTGAACAGCTTGGCCTTGGAGCGCCCTATCGACATGATCCCGGTCATCTGCCCCTGAGCCCTCCGGCTCATCCACCAGAAGATGCCGACCACCACGAGGGTGATAAGGACGTAGAAGATGATCTGTGAGAGCAGGCTGTTCGAAGAAGGCGTCTTGTACTTCACGTCCACCTTGCTGGCCGCGAGGGCGTTGATCTCCTGTGGCGTCATGGTGACCGGCCCGGCGGCGGCGTAGGAAGTCCCGTCGGACAGGGTGCCGGTGATCTGACCCGTCACGTTGTTGACGGTGGCGCTGGAGACCTGGTGGGAGTTGAGCTGTGCGACGAACTGGTTCAAGCCCAGCTGGGTGCTCGGGCTACCCCGAAGGAATGTGGTGAGGGCGAAGGCCACCACCACCAGTCCCAGCAGGATCAGCACTCCCCAGCGCCAGCTCTGCTCAGGCCCTCCGGGCCGGCCCGCGGAGCCTCCAGGCCCGCCTCCCGGTCGGGGAGGCCCTCCCGAGCGGTCGGGGCGCAAGTCCGGTGGTTGACGGCTCATGGCGACTATGGTAGGCGGCGCGGCCACGATGTTCGGACCCACCGACCAGGGACCCAGCACTAGTGTCGATCCTATGTCGGATCGCTGCGTGCGCCCTGGATGCGGGGCGCAGGCCGTGGCGAGCCTCACCTACGACTATGGGGCCCGGATGGTGTGGCTCGATGACCTGAGCCCCGACGGGCCGCCAGTGTGGGGGATATGCCCCCTGCACGCCGACAGGCTGCGCGCCCCCGAGGGTTGGGTGCGTGACGACCGCCGCCAGCGGACGCTCACGTGACGCTCAGTCCCCCCGGTGCCGGCCGCCCCCAGCCCGGCCGCCCCCAGCCCGGCCGCCCCCAGCCCGGCCCGATCCAGCCCGGCCCGGCAGGGGCTCGGATCTTCCGCACCTCCGGCTCTGGCAGCGTCGGGGTGGGCTTGGCGATCGCCGGGTTCGCCGTGGGTGCGATCCTGGCTGCGATAGTCGTGGCGATAGTGGTCGGGCTCACCCACGACAAGGTTGTCAAGGGCCAGCCAGTCCAGACTCCTGCGGTCACCGCGGGGGACCTGATCGGCCTGTGGGTGGGCCTGGTGGGCGCAGCGGTCCTCGCCAGCCGATTCCTGGGGAGCAGGCGCACCGGAACGGACCTCGGCCTGCGGTGGCGACCCTTGATCGACCTGCCGGTGGGAGCCGCGGTCGGCGTGGCTGTGCAGCTGCTGCTCATCCCGCTGCTCTACCTCCCGTTGCAGGCGTCGCACCCGCACCTGACCCAGACGCTGTCCAGGGAAGGCGTGACGCTCACCGGCCACACCCAGACGGCCGGGTTCGTGATCGTGGCCATCCTGGTAGTCGTGGGGGCGCCGGTAGTAGAGGAGCTGTTCTTCAGGGGCTTGGTCCTGCGCTCGCTGGAGGCCTGGTTCGGGGCGCTGGGCAGGCGCGTCGGGGTGGTGGCGGCGATCTTGGTGATGGGAGTGGCGTTCGGGTTCGCCCACAGCCAGGGTTGGATCGTGGCCTATGGCCTCGCGGTGTTCGGGATGGTGCTAGGCATCCTGGCGAAGGCCTTCAGGCGGCTCGGCCCAGGCATCGTTGCCCACGGCGCCTTCAACCTGCTCAGCGTGCTCACTCTCGCCTTCCCCCACCTAGTCCTTTAGCGCCACCTCGTAGTCCGATTGGGTAGTCCGATTGGGTAGTCCGATTGGGCCATTTCGAGCGTTTGGCTCAAGTTTGGGCCTTGCTCGTGCCGATGCCCTTCACGACAAGGAGGCAGGGGGCTCGCGCCCTCTGGGCTTGAAGGGGAGGTGCACCATGATGTGCCCGAGCTGTCGTCGTTCCAGGCTGGTCGAGATCACACTGAACCTGGCACATCACGGAGTGGTCTTCCGGGCCTGCTCCGCATGCGGAGGGCGCTGGTGGAACGACGAGGGCCACCCGACGGCCCTCCCCCGGGTGCTGGAGCTGGCCTCCCTCGCCCGAGCCTCATAGTCGGCTCCCGGCCTCGGAACTGGGGTAGTTGAACCGCGTATAACGCGGCTCAACTACCCCAGTTGGCCCGGGAGGCCCGTGCGGCCCCCGACCGGCGGGGCAGGGCTGTCTGGGGCAGGATTGGCAGATGCGAAGACGCGCCACCTTGGGTCTGCGGTGGCCCAGCGCCCCGGCGGTGGTGTCCTTCCTGGTGGTGGTCGGGGTCGTCGCCTTCGTCATGTGGCAGCTCCACCCCTCGCTGGTTTTTCGCAACGACACGGTAGCCGGGGGCGACACCGGCTCCCAGGTGGGGCTGCCCTACTACTTCGAGCACGGGATCCTGCCGCACTTCCGCCTGACCGGCTGGAGCCCGTGGTGGTACGACGGCTACCCCCAGTACACCTTCTACTTCCCGCTACCGGCGATCTTCGTGGCCATCCTCAACGTGTTCATGCCCTACAACGTCGCCTTCAAGCTGATAACGGTGGCCGGGTCGCTCCTGCTCCCGGTGGCGGCGTGGGGCTTCGGCAGGCTCTCGGGGATGCGCCGGCCCGGGCCGGAGCTCCTGGCGGTGTTCACGCTCCCGTTCCTTTTCGACACCAGCTACCAGATTTACGGAGGCAACCTGGCGTCCACGCTGGCCGGCGAGTACTCCTACTCGCTGAGCCTGGCCTTCGGCTTGCTCTTCCTGGGCGTGCTGGCCCGGGGGCTGGACACTGGCCGCCGGCGCGGCCTCGCCGCGGTCCTCCTGGCGATCACCGCGCTGTGCCACGTCGTGCCCGCCATCTTCTTCGGCATCGTGGCGGTCATCGTCACCCTCGCCCGCCTCGACCGGCATCGCCTGTGGTGGTCGATCACCGCCGGCGTGACAGGGGTGGCGATCATCGGCTTCTGGGCCATCCCCTTCGTGGCGGGGCTGCCGTACACCTCGACCCTCGGCTTCCAGAAGCTCACGACGTACGGGGCGTCAATGTTCCCCGGAGAGCTCATCTGGGCGGTCGTGCTGGGGGGGATCGGGGCAGTGGCCTCGCTTGTCCGGAAGCGGCGGGTGGGGATCGTGGTCTTGCTGATGGCCGCGGTCGCAGCGATCCTCTTGGTCTTCGACCCGCTGCACAGCCTCTACAACGCCAGGTTCCTGCCCCTGTGGATCCTGTGCGTCTACCTGCTGGCCGGTGTGGGCCTGGCCGAGCTGGCGACGCTGGTAGCCGAGGGCTGGGCGTGGTGGCGCACTCGAAGGGGCACCGCGGGCGACCTGGGCAGGTCGGTCCTGGCGGCCCTGGCCGCAGTCGAGGCCGAGGTCCAGGCCCGCTCGGGGGAGCTGGCCCCCCCGAGAGCCCCCCCAGACGCCGCCGACCTCCATGCGGCCCTGGCCCGGGACCGGGCCGACTTGGCGGAGGACCCCACCGAATGGGGGGCGGAGCTGCGCGAAAGGGCCCGGGTCGCGCTGGCCCTGGACCCCGAGCTGGCCCTGGCATACGAGGTCAAGGAAGCATTCGTAGCCGCCACGGCCCTGGCGCTGGACATGCCCGCGCTCGCCATGGCCGCGATGGACCTCTGGGCGGCGCTGGCGGAGGGGTCCGGCCTGACCCCCTTCGTGAAGCTGGGATGGCGGCTGAGCGCGGCCCGGCCAGAGCTGGAGGCATACCTGGTGGATGGGCGCCACCGAGGCTGGGCCAAGGATCGCCTCTCCCGCCGACGGGCCTCGGGCGTGCTCGCCCCCCCGAGGGTGGACCCCCGCACCTTCACCGGGGCTCGCCCGGTCATGGTGCTCGTGGCGCCGATTGCGTCGTGGATCCTCGTGGCGGGGATCGTGGTGGTCCCGTTGGGGCTGTCTTGGATGCCGATCAATGTCACCCAGAGCTACCTCCCCTCGTGGATCCACTGGAACTACTCCGGCTACCAGGGCAAATCCACCTATCCGGAGTTCAAGGCGATCAACACCACGATGGCCAGGGTGGGGGCCACCTACGGATGCGGCCGGGCGATGTGGGAGTACGGCCCCGAGCTGAATGACCTGGGCACCCCCGAGGCCCTCATGCTGCTCCCCTACTTCACCCACGGTTGCATCGACTCGATGGAAGGCCTCCTCTTCGAGTCCTCGGCCACCACGCCGTACCACTTCCTCAACCAGGCCGAGCTGTCCAAGGTCCCCTCGGAGCCCGTGGCGGGGCTGCCCTACGGCTCCCTCGACGTGGCCGTCGGGACAAAGCACCTGCAGCTCCTCGGCGTGCGCTACTACATGGCCTTCACCCCGGCGGCGGAGGCTCAGGCCAACGCCGACCCGGCCCTCAGGCTGCTGACCACCACCGGACCGTGGCCGACGGTGGTCAAGGGCCAGACCATCAACCGGACCTGGGACATCTACCTGGTGAGCGGCTCATCCACCGTGACCCCCCTCGACACCCAACCGGTGGTGCTCACTGGGGTGAACAAGCGCAGCTCCCAATCGTGGCTGAACGCTTCCCTGATCTGGTACGACGACCCCTCCCGCTGGTCCGTCATGGAGGCGGAGTCCGGGCCGGCGAGCTGGGCCCGGGTACCTGCGGCGAACCCCACCCTGCCGGCCACCCCGGTCACGCCGACCACTGTGAGCCACATAGCGAACACCAACACCACCATCAGCTTCGACGTGTCCCGCCTGGGCAGCCCGGTGCTGGTGAAGACCTCCTACTTCCCCAACTGGAAACCCACGGGAGCCAAGGGCCCCTACCGGGTGGCGCCCAACCTGATGGTGGTCGTCCCGACTGCTCACCACGTGTCGCTCACCTACGGCCGCACCGCGGTCGAGTGGGGGGGGACGGCCGTCACCATCGCCGGGCTTGCAGGGGCGGCCTGGATGGCGTGGCGCCCGCCGGTGCCGATGCGCCCCCCGGTCGAGCCGCTCACGCCCGCGGCCCCAGCCGAGCCGAGCGAGCCGGAGCTGGTGGGGGCTCACGAGGCGGGAGTGGGCACGGAGGCCGAGTAGCACCGTCCAAAGATTTCTTAGAAATATGGGACCACCGCGCCGTACCTCCGTGCCCACTCCGGACCCGCGCCCGACCCCCCGGGTAAGCTAGGCTCGTCGGCAGATGGCGCCCGACAGCTCAGTCTTCAAAGCCTACGACGTGCGTGGCACGGTCCCCGCCGAGCTCGACTCGGAGCTTTGCCGTGCGATCGGCTCAGCCTTTGTGCGCTTCTCGGGGGCACCCAGGGTCCTGGTGGCGAGGGACATGCGCGCTTCGGGGGTCGAGCTGTCCGCGGCGTTCGTCGAGGGCGCCCTGGCCGAGGGAGCATCGGTTCTCGACCTGGGATTGGCGTCGACCGACCTGTTGTACTTTGCCTCGGGGCGCCTCGATGCGCCTGGGGCGATGTTCACGGCCTCCCACAACCCGGCCCGCTACAACGGCATAAAGATGTGCCTGGCCGGGGCGAGCCCGGTGGGGGTCGACAGCGGCCTGGCCGACATCGCAGCGATGGCGACATCGGGCGAGGCGCCGGGCCCGGCAACGTCGCGAGGGACTGTAGAGCACCGAGACATGCTCGATGAGTACGCCGTTCACGTGCGCAGCTTCGTCGACGTGGGCGCGCTGGCGCCCCTGCGGGTGGTGGGCGACGCCGCCAACGGCATGGGCGGGCTGGTTGCGCCAGCGGTCTTCGACAGCCTGCCGGTGAGCCTGGACCTTCTCTACGGCGAGCTGGACGGCAGCTTCCCCAACCACCCGGCCGACCCGATCCAGCCGGCCAACTTGGTGGACCTGCAGGCCCGGGTGCTGGCCACGGGAGCGGATTTGGGCCTGGCCTTTGACGGGGACGCAGACCGGGTGTTCCTCGTCGACGAGCGCGGGGCGACGGTGTCGGGCTCGCTCACCACCGCGCTGGTGGCCAGGGCGATGCTGGGCCGGCACCCCGGCGCGAGCGTCCTGTACAACCTGATCTGCTCCCACGTGGTCCCCGAGGTGATCGCCGAGGCGGGCGGGACGGCGATCAGGACCAGGGTCGGGCATTCGTACATCAAGGCGGTGATGGCACAGACTGGGGCCGTCTTCGGGGGGGAGCACTCGGGCCATTACTACTTCCGGGACAACTACAGGGCGGACTCGGGCCTGATCGCCGCGATGGTGGTGCTGGAGCTACTGTCTCGTGCCCGGGTGCCGCTGTCGGAGCTACTGGCCCCGCTGCGCTCCCGCTATGTCGACTCGGGCGAGATCAACACCCTGGTGGGCGACCCGGACGCGGTAATCGAGGCCGTGGCGGCGGCGGCGGCGGCGGGCGCCTTTGGGGACCGTGAGGCCGTGACCGACCGGCTCGACGGGCTCACTGCGGACTTCGGGGACTGGTGGTTCAACCTGCGTCCGTCGAACACCGAGCCCATGCTGCGCCTCAACTTGGAGGCGGCTGACGCCGAGGCTTGCGCTGAGCACGTTGCCCAGGTCCAAGAGGCCATCTTGGCGATGCCCGCGGCGCGGGGAGGTAGATGAGCTTGGCCCTGGACCCCATGCTGCTGGAGATATTGGCGTGCCCGCAGGACAAGGGCCCCCTTTACTACTTTGCCGACGAGGACTGGCTCTACAACCCGCGCCTGCACCGGCGCTACGCGGTCCGCGACGACATCCCCATCATGCTGGTGGAAGAGGCCAAGCACGTGAGTGACGAGGAGCACCAAAGGCTGATGGCAAAGGCCGAGGCCTCCGGGATCCGTCCAACTTTCGACGCCGGGCCCTCGCCCACCGGGCCCTCGCCGACCGGGCCCTCGCCGACCGGGCCTTCGTGAGCGGGCCGGCGCTGGGGGCACTGGACTCGCTCGGGATGCTGGCCGCGAGCGCCGGGCTGCCCGAGCAGGTGAGGGCTGCGGCGGAGCTCTCGGCCGGGCTGGACGGCCTGCCCGCTGCTGAGAACGTCGAGAACGTGGTGGTCCTCGGCATGGGGGGCAGCGGGATCGCGGGTGACGTGGTGCTGGGCGTGGCCGGCCCGTTCCTTGCCGTTCCTCTCACCGTGGTGAAGTCCTACACCGCGCCGGCTTTCGTCGGCCCGGCGACCCTGGTGGTCGCGGTGTCCTTCTCCGGCGACACCGAGGAGACCGTTGAAGCCGCCGGCGAGGCGCTGGCCGCCCAAGCCGCCCTGGTGGTGGTCGCCGGCGGGGGGCGCCTCGCCGAGCTTGCCCGGCGGGCGGAGGTGCCCTTCGTGGGCGTGCCCACCAGCATCCCGGTCCCCAGGGCGGCCATCGGAGCGATGTCGGTGCCGTTGCTCATGATCCTGGAGGGCGTCGGGCTGTTCCACGGGGTGAGGCGTTGGGTGGACCTGGCAGTGGCCCAGCTGGAACGTCGCCGCGAACAGCTCCTTGGCCAGTCGAGCCCGGCCGCCGAGGTCGCCAGGCGCATCGGGCGCACCATCCCGCTCATCCACAGCTCTACGGGCCTCGGGGCGGCAGCCGCGCTGCGTTGGAAGGCCCAGGTCAACGAAAACGCAAAGTCGCCGGCCTTCTGCTCCCTGTACCCCGAGCTGTGCCACAACGAGGTGGCGGGTTGGGGCCAGATGGGAGACGTGACCCGCCAGCTGGTCACCCTGGTGAACCTCCGGCACGACTTCGAGCACCCCCAGGTGGCGAGGCGCTTCCAGCTGGTGCGCGACATCCTCGACGAGGTAGTTGCAGACACCTGCGAGGTGCGCGCGGAAGGGGAGGGGGAGCTGGCCCAGCTGCTTGACCTGGTGATGTTCGGGGACTTCGTATCGCTGCACCTGGCCGCCCAGGAGGGCGTGGACCCCGGGCCCCTCCCGGTGCTGGAGGAGATCAAGGGCTCGCTCCGGCTCGGGTGAGGCTGAGCTCGGTGACTACACTGCCCGACATGGGCTGCGTGCGGGTCTGTGGTTGCGCTGACCGTCCGGTCAGCAAGTCGATGCCAGTCGCAGGCGAAACGACCCACGTAAGGCAACCCAACCTTGGTTGTCGATCATGGTGCGACTTAGAGGTAAGCCCTGCCCACTGCAGGCGAGTGTGGGGACAAAGACCAGGTCAGCCGCCCGCAGCCCAACCATCCGGGGGGAGTCAATGGAGATTTCGATACGTGCCCACAACGTCGAGTGCCCCGCGGAGCTGCGGTCCGCCGTGGTCGCCAAGGTCGGCCACCTGGACCGATTCCTGGATGGGATGGAGAGAGCCGAGGTGCGCTTCTGCGAGGAGCACAACCCACGCATAGCCGACAAGGAGGTATGCGAGGTCACCGTGGTCGGCGGCGGTCACGTGGTGAGGGCCAGAGCGGCGGCCTCCGAGCAGCTGGTGGCCCTGGACAGGGTCCTGGACAAGCTCGAGCACCGGATGGAGAAGCTCAAAGGTCGCATGGTCGCGCGCTCGCACCCGCGCCATCACGGTGCAGCTCAGGGCTCGCCAGCAACCCTCGAAGCCGGTCACGACCCCGAGGAGGACGAGCGGCGCATCGTGAAGGTCAAGAGCTTCGCAATCAAGCCGATGACCCCCGAGGAGGGTGCGCTGCAGATGGAGCTGCTGTCTCATGACTTCTTCTTCTTCACCAACGCCGAGACCGGCCGAGCCGCGGTGGTCTACCGGCGCAACGACGGCCAGATCGGCCTGATCGACTCCACCTAGTATCAGGCACGTGACCACCGACTCATCCGGGGATCTCGCTGGCGAGCCCAGCCCCTCCGCCCTCCCCGCCGACCTGGTCCGGGTGCTCATCGCGGACGACCAGGCGTTGTTCCGGCGGGGGTTGCGGGCCGTGCTCTCCGAGGAGGAGGGCATCGAGGTGGTTGCCGAGGCTGGCGACGGCGAGGATGCGGTGGCCAAGGTCGAGGAGCTTGCCCCCGACGTGGTGCTCATGGACATCCGCATGCCCAAGCTCGACGGGATCGAGGCCACTCGGCTCATCCAGTCCGTTGCCCCGACCACACGGATCCTCATGATCACGGTTAGCGACGAGGAGGACGACCTTTTCGAGGCGGTCAAGGCGGGGGCCAGCGGCTACCTGCTCAAGGAGATCTCGGTGACCGAGGTGGCCGATGCCGTGAGGGCTGTGGTGAGGGGGGAGAGCCTGATCTCACCCTCGATGGCGTCCAAGCTGCTCAGCGAGTTCAACCTGTTGGCCAGGAAGGCCGAGCAACGCCTTCCCGCCCCTGCGCTCACGACGCGTGAGCTGGAGGTCCTCGTCCTGGCGGCCAGGGGCCTGTCGAACCGCGACATCGCAGATGAGCTGTACATCTCGGAGAACACCGCGAAGAACCACATCCGCAACATCTTGGAGAAGCTGCACCTGCACTCTCGGATGCAGGCAGTGATGTACGCGGTGCGTGAGCGCCTCATCGAGCCGGACTGAGCCCCGGGGGGGCCGGCGCGGCGGCGCCGACGGCCAGCCCGGTAGCTGCTGCGGTAGGCTGTGGGGCTCATGAGCGCGTTGACCAAGCTGCTCCGGGTCGGGGAGGGCAAGAAGGTCCGGCGTCTGGCTCAGATCGTGCCGCTCATCGACGGCCTCGAGCCGGAGATGGAGGCCCTCGACGACGCGGCGCTGGTGCATCGGACGGTCGAGCTGCGTGAGCGCCTCGGCAACGGCGAGGACCTCGATGACCTGTTGGTGGAAGCTTTCGCGGTGGTTCGCGAGGCCGCCTGGCGGGTGATCGGCCAGCGCCACTACCCGGTCCAGCTCATGGGTGGCATGGCGCTTCACTTCGGCTGGATTGCCGAGATGAAGACCGGCGAGGGCAAGACGCTGGTCTCCACGCTCCCGGTCTACCTCAATGGGCTCACCGGCAACGGGGTCCACGTGGTCACCGTCAACGACTACCTGGCTGCTCGGGACGCGGACTGGATGGGCCAGGTGCACCGCTGGCTCGGGTTGTCCGTGGGCCTGATTGTCCCGATCATCGAGGACTCGGACGCGCGCCGAGCCGCCTATGGCTGCGACGTGACCTACGGGACCAACACCGAGTTCGGCTTCGACTACCTGCGCGACAACATGTGCCGCTCGCGCGACGCCATGGTCCAGCGCGGCCACCCCTACGCAATAGTCGACGAGGTGGACTCGATCCTCATCGACGAGGCCCGCACCCCGCTGATAATCTCTGGCCCGGCCACGGATTCGGCTCGCTTGTACTACCAGTTCGCCGGCATCGCCAGGACCCTGCGCAGCGGGGTCGACTACGATGTAGACGAAGAGAAGCGCACGGTGGCGCCCACCGAGGACGGCATCGCCAAGGTCGAGCACCAGCTCGGGGTCGGCAACCTCTACGAGGCGATCTCGGTCAACTACGTGCACCAGCTCACGCAAGCGCTGCGGGCCAAGGAGCTGTACAAGCGGGACAAGGACTACATCGTCGCCAAAGGCGAGGTCAAGATCGTCGACGAGTTCACCGGACGCATCCTGGAGGGCCGGCGCTGGTCGGACGGCCTGCACCAGGCGGCAGAGGCCAAGGAGCGGGTGGTGATCAAGGACGAGAACCACACATGGGCGACCGTCACTCTGCAGAACTACTTTCGCCTCTACGACAAACTCTCCGGTATGACCGGGACCGCGGAGACAGAGGCGTCGGAGTTCGCCAGCACCTACGACATCCCGGTGGTCCCCATCCCGACCAACGAGCCGATGATCCGCATCGACATGGCTGACCTCATCTACAAGTCCGAGATGGCCAAGTTCAACGCGGTGGTCGAGGACCTGGTCGAGCGCCGGGAGAGGGGCCAGCCGGTCCTGGTGGGTACGGCCTCGGTGGCCAAGTCCGAGCTGCTGTCGGGCCTGCTGGAGCGCCGAAGCATCCCGCACGCGGTGCTCAATGCCAAGCAGCATGCCCAGGAGGCCCAGATCGTGGCCCAGGCAGGCCGGCTCGGCGCGATCACGGTGGCGACGAACATGGCGGGGCGCGGGGTCGACATCGTCCTGGGCGGGAACCCGGAAGGCCTGGCCCTGGACGAGGCGAGGGCGGAGGGTGTGGATACGTCGACCGAGGAGGGAGCCACCAGGCTCTCCGAGCTGGTCGCCAAGTTCGAGGACGAGTGCCGGTCGGCGGGGGACCGGATCCGTGAGCTCGGTGGCCTCTACGTGCTCGGCAGCGAGCGCCACGAGTCCCGGCGGATCGACAACCAGCTCCGTGGACGGTCGGGACGCCAGGGCGACCCCGGCGAGAGCCGTTTCTATCTGTCGTTGGAGGACGAGCTGATGCGCCTGTTCGCCACCGGCGCCATGAACTGGGTGATGGGGAAGGCACTCCCCGACGAGGTTCCCATCGAGGCCAAGATGGTCTCCAAGGCGATCGAGCGCGCGCAGACCACCGTCGAGGCCCGCAATGCCGAGGTGCGCAAGGACGTCCTCAAGTACGACGACGTGATGAACGAGCAGCGCAAGGTGATCTACGCCAGGCGAATGCAGGTGCTGGATGGCGAGGACCTGCACGGCAGGACCGTCGAGCTGTTGGAGTCGGCCATAGCGAGCATCGTCGCGGACTCCTGTCCTGGCGACTTCCCCGAGGACTGGGACTTCGAGGCGCTCGTGTCCGAGCTGCACCAGTACTACCCGACTGCATTCGTCGCAGAGGACCTGGCCGAGGCGGTGAACACCGAGCAGATAGCCGAGTCGATCCTGGCCGAGGCGCTGGAGTTCTACGACGAGCGCGACGCGACGATGCCCGGAGGCGCCGACACGGCCAGGGAGCTGGAGCGCGACATAATGCTGCAGATCATCGACCAGCGCTGGCGCGAGCACCTGAGCGAGATGGACTACCTGCGGGAGGGGATCAACTTGAGGGCGATGGGCCAGCAGGACCCGCTGGTGGCTTGGCAGAAGGATGGCTACGAGATGTTCGGCGCCCTCATGGCCTCGATAGACGACGACTACCTGCGCTACGTGCTCCACGTAGAGGTGATGGTCGCCCCCATCGCTCCCGAGCCCGACCTGTCAGCGGCGCAGTACCTGGGGGCCGACGAGCCCGTCCTGGACTTCTCGAGCCTCGCCGGTATGGCTGGCGCGGGTGATGCGCCCGACGTCGTGGTTGGGCCCGACGTGGTGGTTGGGCCCGACGTCGTGGTCGGGCCCGCCCCGACCCCGCCGGGCTCCACGCCGCCGCTTGCCCCGAACCCACCTCCGCCGCTTGCCCCGAACCCACCTCCGCCGACTGGCTCGACCCCGCCCGGCCCCGCGGGTGATCTGGAGGACCCCCCCAAGCAGGCGCCCTCTGTGAGGCCCGAGGAAGAGAAGCTGGGCCGCAACCAGCCCTGCTGGTGCGGCAGCGGGCTCAAGTTCAAGCTGTGCCACGGCAAGTAGGCCACCTCGTCGTGCCCATCCGTGACCACTCCTCCGACCTGGCAGGGCTGCGTAAGCGCCTCACCGAGGCCGAGGCCTACCTCGGGCTGCCCGAGCTGAGGGCCGAGCAGGCTCGCCTGGAGACGATCGTCGGCGCTCCTGGGCTGTGGGACGATGCCGACGCAGCGCGCGCAGCTACCACCGCCTACGGACGGGTGAGGGACGACGTGGAGCTCCTGGAGGGCCTTGACCGACGCCTCTCGGACACCGAGACGCTCTACGAGCTGGCTGTAGAGGAGGCCGACGACTCGGTGGGCGCCGAGCTGGAGGGCATGGTGGCTGGCCTTTCCGGGGAGCTCGACCGCCTGGAGCTGCGCAGCCTGTTTGCCGGCGAGCACGACGACCTCGACGCGGTAGCCGAGGTCCACGCAGGGGCTGGGGGCACCGACGCCCAGGACTGGGCCGAGATGATGCTGCGCATGTACCTGCGCTGGGCCGAGGCGAAGGGGTTCTCGGTCGAGCTGGACGAGGTGTCGGAGGGCAAGGAGGCTGGCATACTCTCGGCGACGTTCACCGTCCGGGGCCGCTACGCCTACGGTTTGCTGAGCGCAGAGAGGGGGGTCCACCGGCTCGTGCGGATCTCGCCCTTCGGCTCGCACCGGCGCGAGACGAGCTTTGCGTCGCTGGACGTAACCCCCTTCATCACCGACACGTCCGACGATGTAGACATCGACGAGAAGGACCTGAGGGTCGACACTTACCGGTCGTCGGGGGCTGGGGGCCAGCACGTGAACGTGACTGACTCCGCCGTGAGGATCACCCACGGCCCCACCGGCATCGTCGTGGCCGTGCAGAACGAGCGGAGCCAGCACCAGAACAAGGCGAAGGCCATGCAGATCCTGGCCGCCAAGCTCGCCGAGCGCCAGCGAGCCGAGCGCCGAGCGGAGCTGGACTCCATCTCGGGCCCGCAAAGCGACATCGGCTGGGGAAACCAGATCCGTTCCTACGTGCTGGCCCCTTACCAGCTGGCGAAGGACCTGCGGACCCAGGTCGAGACAGGGAACGTGGATGCCGTGCTGGCGGGGGACCTGGACCAGTTCATGGAGGCGTACCTGCGTTGGCAGCGCGCCCGCCGCGGATAGTCCCACGGGCTAGCGCGCCGACGAACATGGTGGTAGCCGTCCATCTTCACAAGCAGCTCTTCCGCACGTAGGTGACGCACTCGGGGCGGGCCAGCGTGCTATGGTGCCTCATCCGTCCGAGGGGGGAACCTCGTCCACCATGATCAAGCTTGAACACGTCAACAAGACCTACAAGGGCACAGTCACGGCCCTTCGCGACTGCTCGGTGGACATCGCCAAGGGTGAGTTCGTCTTCTTGGTGGGGCCATCCGGGTCGGGCAAGTCCACCTTCCTCCGACTCATCCTGCGCGAGGAGCTGCCGAACTCCGGTCAGATCTGGGTGGCGGGCAAGGAGGTGGGCTCCTTGAACCATTGGAAGGTCCCGTACCTTCGCCGCAACATCGGGTGCGTGTTCCAGGACTTTCGCCTGCTCCCCAACAAGACTGTGTTCGAGAACGTGGCCTTCGCCCTCGAGGTGATCGGGCGGCCCAAGCACGTGGTAGCTGCCCAAGTGCCCCAGATCCTGGACCTCGTCGGCCTGTCCAAGCGCCGGGACAACCTCCCTCACGAGCTCTCCGGCGGGGAGCAGCAGCGGGTGGGCATCGCCCGGGCGTTCGTCAACCGACCCTTGATCCTCCTCGCCGACGAGCCGACCGGCAACCTCGACCCGGACACCTCCCAGGGCATAACCAGGCTGCTCGACCGCATCAATCGCATGGGCACCACAGTGGTGATGGCCACCCACGACGTCGCGATCGTAGACCGGATGCGCCGCAGGGTGGTGGCCCTCGACCAGGGTCGGCTCATGCGTGACCAGGTACGGGGGGTCTATGGGTACGCCTGAGTCCCGCGCACTGGACGCCGGCGCGCCGGGCGCCTGGTCGCTACAGCGGAGCCGCTGAGTGGCGCTCTCCACCGAGTACGTGGTTCGCGAGACCGCCAACAACCTCTGGCGCAACCGCCTGATGACCCTTGCCGCCGTTCTGACGGTTGCCGTGTCCTTGTCCCTCGTGGGTGCAGCACTGCTGCTCAACCAGGGAGTCGGCCGGGTGGTGGGTTACTGGAAGGGCGGGGTTCAGCTCATCATCTTCATGAAGCCTACGGCTTCGACCTCCCAGGTCAAGGCCATAGGCGTCCAGCTCAAGGGCGACCCGCAAGTCAAGAGCACCAACTTTGTCAACCACAACCAGTCGTACTCCGAGTTCGTGAAGGACTTCGCCAACCAGCCGGCGCTTACCGGCGTCGTGAAGCCCGGAGACTTGCCTCCGTCCTACCGGGTGATGCTGAACAATGCCAACGAGGCGGGCTCGGTGGCCGCGCAGTTCAAGAACCAGCCCGGCGTCCT
This sequence comes from Acidimicrobiales bacterium, assembly GCA_050744085.1. Taxonomy (GTDB): domain Bacteria; phylum Actinomycetota; class Acidimicrobiia; order Acidimicrobiales; family JAJPHD01; genus JAVKSL01. Next base: position 904 of record JBOGGU010000096.1, on the reverse strand, counting down.
CAGCGCCCAGTACAACCGCCAGGCCGTCAACCAGATGCTGAAGGTCACGGGCATCTTGCAAGTCGTCATATGGGTCCTGGCGGTCGTCCTGCTCCTATCCGCTTCGGTGCTGATCCTGAACGCCATCCGAATGGCGATCTTCGCCCGCAGGCGAGAGGTCGCGGTGATGAAGCTGGTGGGCGCCACTAACTGGTTCATCCGCATCCCGTTCATGCTCGAGGGACTGATCCAGGGCTTGCTCGGCGCCATTGTCGCCGGTCTGGCGGTGGTCGGGCTGCAGCACCTGGTGTCCTACACCATCAACCACTTCCACGCCAGCCTGCTCGCTGCCGCCGAGGTCAGCGGAGGCCAGGTGGTGACCATCGAGGTATTCGTCGTCCTCATGGGGGCGATCGTGGGAGCTGGTGGGTCTGCCCTGGCGGTGCGTCGCTTCCTCGAAGTCTGACGCCCAGGCAGAGCCAGCGACGCCAGCCGACCCCGTGCCGTGGGCGCCTTCGCTCGAGGGTTGCCAACTGTTGACTGAAATGGTGATTCTGTCTCGTTCGATCAAAACTGATGCTCCTATCGGTGTGAAGTCGGTCCCCGACGCAAAGTCGGTCCTGGGGTAAGCCACGAGCTGGACACGCCGGGCCGCGTTGGTTCCCGGCATGTCCACTTGCTCACATCCCGCTGGCTTCGCTAGCGGTCAACCCGGCACCTCGGGTGCCGGGTTATCTGGGTTGGCATTGTGGCGCGGTGTCGTTAGCCAGGCGGTCAGGGATGCCTCCACCGGCACAGTTTCGAGGGGGAGTCTCAGGCGGCTGTGGCCAGCCAGGCCTGGTAGCGGTTTGCGAGCTCAGCGTTGTGGATGATGGCCCGCTCCAGCTCCGAGATGCGAGTTGCCCACGTGCCGAGCGCCTCGGCG
>JBOGGU010000095.1:0-4599 GCA_050744085.1 Acidimicrobiales bacterium | reverse complement strand
TGCCCGCGGCGGTCGCGGATCGCGTGGGGACCTCTCTGGGTGGCATCATGATCCGGCGGCTGGAGAGCCTCGCCAGGCGGATGGAGGCCGAGATGGACACCTCCCAGCGCAACCTCACCCGCAAGATGGCAGACTTGACCTCGACCCACCAAGTCACCTGGCAGGGCCAGGAGACGACCCTGGCGGCCCTCCCTGGCCAGGTTGCTGCGGCCATCGGCGCCCGGATTGCAGCACCCGTGGAGGACCTTGCGTCCAGCGTGCCGATCCGTCTGGCCTCGATCCTGGAGCAGAAGCTGGCCCACCAGCGCCGGGACCTGGAGAGCCGCTTTGGCGCCCTATCCGACGTGCTGGAGCGCCGAACGACGGTGGTCGAGCGGCTCGGGGCCACCCTGGAGCGCCTCGGCGTCACCCTGGAGAAGCGCGCCACTCACAGCGACGCAGAGATCGTCGAGGGCTTCGCGCGCATGGACACCTCGATGGCCGGGGTTGTGGACACGGTGGCCGTCGCAGCCGGGGTGGTGAACGGCGTAGGGGCGAGCATGGGACGCGTCGAGGTAGCCGTCGAGGGGATCGGGGCCGGGGTCGACGGGCTGGGGGCGCTGGCGTCGGAGGTAGGGGCGCTGCGCCAGCGACTCGACCAGCTCGCAACTCAGGTGGGGGCGCTCGTCGAGAGTCAGGCGGCTGGTTTGGCGAGCCTGGCCGGCCAGGTTGCCAAGCTGGCCCAACGACAAGAGGCTGGGCAGGCCGCTCTGGCGGCCAGCCTGGACCAGGTGGCGAAGGCCACGGAGGGCCAGGTGGATCGGTTGCGCGAACTCCCAGCCGAGCTCGTCGCCAGCCGCAAGGGCCGCCACCTCTTCTGAGAGAGACCGATACCGGCTGAGCCGCCGAGCTCAGCCTGCGGGCGCTACGTCGACAGCGCAGCCTCCAGCGCGTCCATCACGAAGGTGGCGACCGACTGTTCCTTCGCGGCGGCGGCAGCGGTTACTGCCGCTTGCAGGTCAGACGGCACTTGAACCGACAGCTGGACCTCACGCTTGTTACCGACCGCCGGCCCAGGTGACTGTGACGGGAGGTTCAGCGTCTTTTCTGCACGCGCGATCAGGCGCTCGTAGTCTTCCATAGCCTACAGGCTAGCGCTGCTGAGCGGAAACGCCGCGTGTGTCGCTTGCAAGGTCGTGACCGCTCTGAACAGGGCCGATGCATTTGGCGACACACACGGCATTTCCGCGGCGCAGCACTAGCTAGCAGGACCAGGCCGTTCGGCTATCGTGGTGGGCGACTTGAGCCTGCGGTCCCTGCCTCCTTTGCTGCGCGACTGCGCAGCCCTCACCGAGATCGTCGGCGCATCCAACGCCGCGGTTTCGGTCGCCGAGCCGGCCCGGGCTTTCGTGATCGCAGGCCTGGCTCACCTGGCTACACGCGCCCCGATCCTGGTCGCGGTCCCCACAGGGGTCGAGGCGGACCGGCTGGCTCACGACCTGGGCGTCTGGCTGGGCCGCGAGGAGGTGGAGGCCTTCCCCGCCTGGGAGACCCTGCCTTTCGAGAGGGTCAGCCCCAGCGTCGAGACGATGGGGCGTCGCCTGCGGGCCCTGTGGCACCTCCGTGGAGGCCCGACACGCCCGACGCAGGCGCCTCGGGTGGTCGTCGCCCCAGTGAGGGCGCTGCTCCAGCGGTTGGGGCCAGCCCCGCTCGACGCCGCGCCCGTCGTCGTCCGTCCGGGCGACGTGCTCGACGCCCAGGAGCTGGTTGGCCGCCTCGTCGCGGCCGGCTACCGCCGCGAGTACCAGGTGGAGCACCGGGGCGAGGTGGCGGTCCGGGGAGGAATCGTGGACGTGTTCGCCTCCACCGCCGACCTGGGTGTGCGCATCGACCTGTGGGGGGACGAGGTGGACCGCCTCACCAGCTTCGACCCTGGCGACCAGCGCTCCACAGCCGACCTGGACTGCGCCGAGATCTTCGGCTGCCGGGAGCTGATGCCCACGCCCGAGGTCATGGCCCGGGCCCGGGAGCTGATGGAGGCCGAGCCCTGGGGCCGCGCCAGCTGGGAGCGCCTCGCCGAGGGCCTGGTCTTCGACGGCATGGAGTCCTTCATGCCCTGGCTGGCAGGGGAGGACCGGGCACTGCCCGACCTGCTCGGCGCCGGCGCCCAGGTGGTGGTCATCGAGCCCCGGCGGATGCGCGACCGCGCCGCCGAGCTGGTGGAGGAGGAGGCGGCGCTGGCCCAGACGTTGGCGCAGACTTGGGGCGCGCGCTCCACCGGCGTTAGTGGGCACGGAGGGTTCCCCTCACTGCACCTCAATTTCGAAAGGATGCTGGCCGCGACCGACGCCCCAGTGCTCTCGGTGCTCGGCGCGCCCGAGGGGCCCGGAACCCCGACCATCGCCGCCTCCGGCTGGGATCCGATGGTCGGAGGGCTGGTGAAGCAAGTTGCGGACATGGCGGCCGGGGGTTGGCGGGTCACCGTCTGCGCCGAGGGGCTGGGGAGCGCCGCCCGGATTGCTTCCTCGCTGGGGGAGGGGGGCCTTGCCGTGCCGGTGGTCACCGAGCCGTCTCCGGGCGAGCTGGCCTCGCCGGGAGTGCGGGTGGTGGTGGAGTCGCTGGAGCGGGGCTTCGTGCTGGGCGAGCTGCGCCTGGCCGTGCTCGCCGAGGCGGACGTGACCGGGCGGCGGCGGGCCCACCGGCGGCCCAGGGCCAGGCAGCGCCCCACCGACGGTTTCTTCGATGACTTGGCGCCGGGGTCTTACGTGGTGCACCAAACCCACGGCGTGGCCCGCTACGGGGGGATGGTCAAGCGGGCGCTCGGGGGGGCGGAGCGGGACTACCTGCTGCTGGAGTACCGCGGCGGGGACAAGCTGTACGTGCCGTCCGACCAGATCGACGCAGTGACGCCCTACACGGGTGGGGACAGCCCGAGCCTTCACCGCATGGGCGGCTCCGACTGGAACCGGGCCAAGGCCAAGGTCCGCTCGGCAGCCCGGGAGATCGCCGCCGAGCTGGTCGAGCTGTACCAACGCCGTGCGGCGAGCTCCGGTCACGCCTTTGCGCCCGACACCCCCTGGCAGGCCGAGATGGAAGACGCCTTTGCCTACGTCGAGACCCCCGACCAGGCTCGGGCCATCGCCGCAGTGAAGGCGGACATGGAGGAGGCGGTGCCGATGGACCGCCTGGTCTGCGGCGACGTCGGCTTCGGCAAGACCGAGGTGGCGATCCGGGCGGCCTTCAAGGCGGTCCAGGACGGCAAGCAGGCCGCGGTGCTGGTCCCTACCACTCTGCTCGCGGCCCAGCACCTCCAGACCTTCTCCGAGCGCTACGCCGGCTACCCGCTGCGGGTGGAAGCGCTGTCCCGCTTCCTCACCCCCGCGCAGGCCCGAGACGTGGTGGCCGGGCTCGCCAGTGGGGCGGTGGACGTGGTCATCGGCACGCACCGGCTGCTGTCGGCCGACGTGGTGTTCAAGTCGCTGGGGCTGCTGGTGGTGGACGAGGAGCAGCGCTTCGGGGTGTCGCACAAGGAGGCCATCAAGCGCCTGTCGGTGGGCGTGGACGTGCTGACCCTCACCGCCACGCCGATCCCGCGCACCCTGGAGATGAGCCTCACCGGCATCCGGGACCTGAGCCTGCTCAACACGCCGCCGGCTGACCGCCTGCCAATCCTGACCTACGTGGGCGGCTACGACGAGCGGGCGGTGAGCGAGGCGCTGCGGCGGGAGCTGTTGCGGGAGGGCCAGGCCTTCTTCGTCCACAACCGGGTTACCGACATCTCCAGGGTGGCTACCCGCCTCGCCGACCTGGTCCCCGAGGCCCGCATCGCCGTCGCCCACGGCCAGATGGACGAAGGGACGCTGGAGAAGGTGGTGCTGGATTTCTGGGAGGGGGGGTACGACGTGCTGGTCTGCACGACGATCATCGAGTCCGGCATCGACATGCCCACGGTGAACACGATGGTGGTGGACCGGGCCGACCGCCTGGGCCTGGGACAGCTGCACCAGCTGAGGGGACGGGTGGGGCGCGCGGGAAGCCGGGCGTACGCGTACCTCTTCTTCCCGCCGGAGCGCTCGCTGTCCGAGCAGGCCTACGAGCGGCTGCGCACCATCGGGGAGAACACCGAGCTGGGCTCGGGGTTCAAGATCGCCATGCGGGACCTGGAGATCCGGGGCGCGGGCAACCTGCTGGGCGGCGACCAGTCGGGCCACATAGCCGCGGTCGGCTACGACCTGTACGTGCGGATGGTGAGCGAGGCGGTGGCGGAGCTGAAGGGGGCCCCCCTGCGGGGACCGGCCGAGGTCTCCCTGGAGCTGCCGGTCGACGCCAATCTGCCCCCCGACTACGTGGAGCGTGAGGACCTGCGCCTTGAGGCCTACCGGCGCCTCGCCACCGTCGCCAGCGCCGCCGAGGTGGACGACATTGCGGCCGAGTGGGCCGACCGCTTCGGGCCGCCGCCGCCGAGCGCTGCGGCCCTGCTCGACGTGGCCCGCCTGCGGGCGGAGTGTGTCAGGACCGGGGTGCGGGAGGTGACGGTGGTGGCGAGCGGCCCCGGCCCCGGCGGCCGAGGTCCCGGCGGCGGCCCCAGCGGTCCCGGCGGCGATCCCGGCGGCCGTCGCC
>JBOGGU010000094.1:0-2456 GCA_050744085.1 Acidimicrobiales bacterium | reverse complement strand
AGGTGTCCATCTCGGCCTCCATCCGCCTGGCGAGGCTCTCCAGCCGCCGGATCATGATGCCACCCAGAGAGGTCCCCACGCGATCCGCGACCGCCGCGGGCACCGATACCTCCAGCGACTCCTCGGTTCTGCCCAAGCCTGCCACGGCATCATCGAGCTTGTGCTCGAGCGCCGGGCCCACGCTGGCAGCCACCGCCGTCGCCACCTCGTCCCGGAACTGGGCGAGCACCGCCTCCTGCCTGGCAGCCAGCGCCGTCGCCACCTCGTCGGAGAGATGCACCAGTGCAGGGTCCCGAGTGGTGGGCGGCTCCCCCGCCTGGGCCGGCGGCCCGTCGGCTACGACCGCCGGCTCCGGGTCCGAGTCGACCTTGGGGGCCTTGCGCTGGTCCTGATCGTCTGGGGGCATGAGCCACCCTACCGCGAATCGCGGTGGTGAGAGTGGTCTTCGCCCTCCGCAAAGGCACTCGCAGCGCCCCGATGGCCGCCACCGCGCCGCCGCGGGTCTTGGGCGCCCCCGAGGGCGTTGGGCGATGGTGGTTGTTCAGGTTATACGTGAACAACCACCAGTTCGATCAGTCGTTTGCCACGACCGAATGCCAGCCATCTCGTTCCTGGCGGACCAGCTCCGTGGCATCGAGGGCCCCTGCGGCTCGAAAACGCGCCTCCGACCGGGCTATGGCATCAGCGACGGCGTCTGGATCACGCTGGACCAGCTCTCGGCGGACGTCGGTGGGCTTCCTGTCGAGGTGTTCTAGCAAGTCATCAGGAAGAGACACCATAAGTTGGCCATACCTGGAGTCTAGCCCTCGTTATAGCCAGCTCTCGCCGGGCGGCGGCGGAGGGAGAGGGATTCGAACCCCCGGGACTCTCGCCCACGGCTTGTGCTTCGGTCACCGACGTACTCAGGGCCCCACCATGAAGGGCGCCGCGACCGCGCTGCTGACCTGCCTGGACTCGCGAAGTCACAGCTAGAGCATGGTGCGCGCTGACCAAACGTCCCCTGTGCGGACCCTCGCCCACTCCTCATGATGGCACGAGTCCTCAGCGTCCCAAACGCTGCGGTGGGCCAGGTTCACAGTGTGACAAGCCTGATCCCAAGCTTGTGAGTGCTCTGTGGTTGGGCCTGGGGTATACTTGTGGCATGGTCGACTCCACGACGAGCCGCCCTGAGTTTCGGGCGCACGAGCGATCCACGCGTGTGTCCTTCGAGACGGCGGTGAAGGAGCTGCGCGACCTGTTGACTCCTCGCCTCGTTGCCTACATCGGCGGTGTCCGCGAGACCCGCGCCGTGCACCAGTGGGCCGATGGGACCCGTGAGGCCAAGTCGGGCGAGGTCGAAGACCGGCTGCGGTTCGCACTGCAGGTCGCGTTGCTGCTGAGCGAGCAGGACGCCCCGCGGGTCGTGCAGGCGTGGTTCCAGGGACTGAACCCGCACCTGGAGGACCGCTCGCCTGCCCGGTTGCTTCGCGACGGTGATCTCGGCGAGATCGGTCCGGCGGTCCTCGCTGCCGCGCGTGCTTTCGTCGTCGGCGGGTGAAGGGTGGCCGATCTCCTGGCGGAGGTGTTCCGGCTCGGGCGGCGAACAGAGCCTTGGGCGTGGCCGGCTTGGGCCTACGCCGGGGCCGACGGGACATTCGAGTAGCAGCGCAGGCCACTGTGCCCAGCGCTGCCCCCTCCAAGCTCTACCTTCACCCTGCCGACCGGCAGGTCGAGCTCGTCGTGGACCACCACCAGCCGTGCAAGGTCCTCGATGCCGTGGCGGCGGGGGGGCCGCGGCGCCCGATTCGTTCATGAAGGTCTGGGGGAATGCCAGCGCCAGCAGGTGGCCCCCGACGCGGGCCTCGCCGGCAACCGACCGGGTCGGCTGGTCGCCCGGAGCTTGAACCCGTGGCGGCGGGCCAGCAGGGCGATCACCTCGGCGCCAACGTTGTGGCGGGTGCGCTCGTAGGTTGCGCCCGGATTGCCCAGCCCACAGCCAGCAGGTCCGCCGTAGCGCCCCTGCGACTCGGGCCTCGCCCGTCGGTGCGGTCCTGGTCACCAGGGTCGAAGCTGGTGAGGCGGTCCACCTCGTCCCCCACAGGTCGATGCACACACCCAGGTCGGCAGTGGAGGCGAACACGTCCACGATGCCCCCCGCACCGCAACCTCGCCCCGGTGCTTAGTTGGGCCACCACCCCGGCTGCGACGGTCACCGTGTCCGCTGGACGCAAGGTCCTCGACGGGTGCTGCAATCCGGGCGCCGATGGCCGCAGCAACCTGGCCAGGGAGGGCCGCCAAGGTCGTCTCCTGACCCTGCCAGGTGACCTGGTGGGTCGAGGTCAAGTCTGCAATCTTGCGGGTGAGGTTGCGCTGGGAGGTGTCCATCTCGGCCTCCATCCGCCTGGCGAGGCTCTCCAGCCGCCGGATCATGATGCCACCCAGAGAGGTCCCCACGCGATCCGCGACCGCCGCGGGCA
>JBOGGU010000093.1:0-27580 GCA_050744085.1 Acidimicrobiales bacterium | reverse complement strand
CTGGCATGCGCGATGGATGTGCGATGGAGGACCGCCAACTGACCCTCGTCTCCGAAGACACCACCCCTGACCAGGGCAAACGCGGTGGGGCTACGCAGACTCGAACTGCGGACCTCAGCATTATCAGTGCTGCGCTCTAACCAGCTGAGCTATAGCCCCGGGCGTCCAGCCAGCTTAGCGACGCGACTGGTCACGCTCATCCACGACGACGGCGACCCCGCCGACGATGTCGCTCACCAGGTTGTAGACCACCGCAATGATGAGGTTCACCACCGTGGCAATCACCACCATCACCAGCCCGCCGAGGAAGCTGATCTCGAAGACGAGGGTCCCCAGGTGGGCCAGTGGCTTGAACCCCGTGGTCACCGCAGCGTGCTGGAGTCCATGCAAAACCCCCGCTCCGCTCGCCACCAGGTAGATGATCAGGACTGCGACCTGGAATACCACGAACAGCCCAAGGTAGGACAAGAAGGAGAAGAGCAGCACAGTGCCCGTCTCGATCCTGCGGACCCGCATCCGAACCGTCCTCGTCGGAGCCGCCTCAGGCCCTGCCGGGCGCCGGGGATCGACTCCCCACCGCTGCATCCCGGGCCTTGGCGGCGTGCGCGACGACTGGAAGCTGGCGGAGACAGGACTGCCCTGGCGGCTCACCGGGGGCCGGCTCATGCGCGGCCCCCCCTGGGCCGGCCCCCCCTGGCCCGGCGCCCGCTCACGCTGCCTCCTCCGAGCTGGAGAGGAGCAGGGCCACCGAGGTCACCTGCTGGCCAGCCTCCAGGCTCATGACTCGCACCCCCGTAGCGTCGCGGCCCTGTGACGGTATCTCTCGGACCTGGGTGCGGATCGCAACCCCGGCCGAGGAGATCAGCAGAACCTCGTCGTCCAGCGACACCATGAAGGCAGCCGCGACGTAGCCGCGCCTCGCGGTCAGGCGGATCCCCCTCACACCCTGACCGCCCCTCGCCTGGCGACTGAAGCGCTCGAGCTTGGTCCTCTTGCCGTAACCTGCGTCTGTCACCACCAAGATGTCGGCCTCGTCTCTAGCCACGTCGCACGACACTACCTCATCGCCCTCACGCAGGCGCATCCCACGCACGCCGCTTGCCGCCCGGCCCATCGGCCGCACGTCCTCCTCCGAGATGCGGATCGTCATACCCTTCCTGCTCACGATCAACAGGTCCTCCCCGCCGTTGGTGGCCACCACCGAGACCAGCTCGTCACCGTCACGCAGGCTGATCGCTATGAAACCTTCCCGCCGGGACTTGTCGTACTCCCCGAACGCGGTCCGCTTGACCTGGCCCATGCGGGTGGAGAAGGTCAGGTACCGGTTGGTCTCGTAGTCCCTGGTCTCGATCACCGCCTGGATCACCTCCCCCGGCTCCAAAGCCAACAGGTTGACGATCGCCGTCCCCCGCGCGGTGCGCTCCTTCACCGGTATCTCGTGAGCCTTGAGCCGGTACACCCTGCCCCGATTGGAGAAGAACAGCAAGAAGGTGTGCGCGGTCGTGTGGATGATGTGGGCTACCAGGTCCTCTTCCTTCAAGTTGGCCCCCTGCACTCCCCGACCTCCGCGCCCCTGGGTCCTGAAGGTCCCCCCCACCATCGACTTGACGTATCCCGCTCGACTCATGGTGACGACCAGCTCCTCGTCCTCGATGAGGTCCAACGCGTCGAGGTCACCGGGGTCCAAGATGATACGCGACCGGCGTGGCTCGTCGTAAGCAGCCCGAACCTGGTTGAGCTCGTCGCGGATCACGCCCCTCAGCCTGGCGGGGTTCCCCAGTATGTCCTCGAGGTCTGCGATCGTCGCGCCCAGCGCCAGCATCTCGTCCTCGAGCTCCGAGCGGCCCAGTCGGGTGAGCCGAGCGAGGGTCATGTCCAAGATGTGGTTGGCCTGCACCTCGCTGAACTCGAACGGCTCCGCCATCAACCCCCCCCGAGCCTGCCCCCTGTCGTCCGATCCCCGGATCAGGGTGATCACCGCGTCCAGCAGGTCGATGGCCCGCAGCAGCCCCTCGACGATGTGCGCCCGGTCCGCGGCCTTGCGCAGCCGGTACCGAGTCCGGCGAGTGACCACGTCCAGCTGGTGCTCCACGTACGCGGTGAGCAGCTGGGCCAAGTTGAGCGTACGGGGCACCCCGTCGACCAACGCCACGGTGTTCACCCCGAAGCTCGTCTGCAGCGGCGTGTGCTTGTACAGGTTGTTCAGCACGACATTCGCGTTGGCGTCGCGCTTCAGCTCGATAACCAGACGGGTACCAGTGCCGGCCGACTCGTCGCGCACCTCCCTGATACCATCCAGCTCGCGCGCGTTGACCAGCTCGGCGATCTTCTCCTCGATGGCCTTCGCCGAACCCTGATAGGGGACCTCGGTGACCACTATTCGCTGGCCACCACCCCGCATCTCCTCGATGTCGGCCACGCCGCGAATCCTTATCGCCCCGCGTCCGGTCCGGTACGCATCCTGAATGCCCGCTCGTCCCAGTATCAAGCCCCCGGTCGGGAAGTCCGGGCCCTTCACGAATGCCATCAGCTCATCTGGCGTCGCCTCTGGGTTGTCGAGCAGGTGCAGCGTGGCGTCGACTGCCTCCATCAGGTTGTGGGGAGCTATGTTGGTGGCCATTCCGACCGCGATCCCCTGTGAGCCATTGACCAACAGGTTGGGAAAGCGCGACGGCAGCACACTGGGCTCCGTGCGGCTACCATCGTAGTTCGGGGTGAACTCCACGGTCCCCTCGTCGATCCCGGCAAGCATCTGGAGCGACAGCGGGTCCAGCCGGCACTCGGTGTAGCGCGCGGCCGCCGGCCCCCCTGTCTCGGGGTGAGGGGTCCCGAACTCACCGTGTCCGTCGATCAGCGGTTCGCGGAGGCTGAACTCCTGGACCATTCGCACCAGCGCGTCATAGATGGCCGTGTCGCCGTGCGGATGGTACGAGCCCATGACCTCACCGACGACCTTGGCGCACTTGACGTATGGCCGATCTGGCCGAAGGCCCTGATCGTACATGCTGTAGAGGATTCGCCGGTGCACGGGCTTCAGGCCATCCCTGGCATCAGGAAGTGCCCGTTGCACGATAACGGACATCGAGTACTCGAGGAACGACCGCTCCATCTCCTCCTGGAACTCGATGGGGACGATCGACGCGCCGCGCCCGTCGTCACCACCAGCCGGTAAAATGTCGTCAAAGGGAGGAATATCGCTCATCTCGCCACGCTCAGATGTCCAGGAACCTTATGTCTTTGGCGTTTGCCTGGATAAAATGTCGCCTCAGCTCCACGTCGTCGCCCATGAGGACCGAGCACACCTCGTCGGCCAGGGCAGCCTGCTCCAAGCTGATCTGGAGCAGCGAACGCTTGGCTGGGTCGGTGGTCGTCTCGCGCAGCTCCCCGAAGTCCATCTCGCCGAGCCCTTTCAGGCGTTGGAACTCTGCACGGGGATGCTCCGCCTGATGCCGTGCCCTGGCTGCCTCGTCGCGCAGGTACACCTTCTCCTTGCCCACCAGCGTGGAATAGAGCGGCGGCTGGGCAGCGTAGACATGGCCAGCCTCCACCAGTGCTTCCATCTGGCGGAAGAACAACGTCAGCAGCAGCGTGCGGATGTGCGAGCCGTCGACGTCCGCGTCGGCCATGATGATGACCTTGTGGTAGCGGAGCTTGGCGAGGTCGAACTCCTCCCCCAGGCCGGCGCCAATCGCGGCGATGAGGGCCCGGATCTCGACATTCTTGAGCATCCTGTCGGTCCTGGAGCGCTCGATGTTGAGGATCTTCCCCCGGATCGGCAGGACAGCTTGGGTTCGCGGGTCGCGTGCTTTGACCGCGCTGCCCCCCGCGGAGTTGCCCTCCACGATGAACAGCTCTGACTCACGGGGGTCACGCGAGGAGCAATCCGTGAGCTTGCCGGGCAACCCTGCTCCTTCGAGGGCCGTCTTGCGGCGCGTGAGGTCTCGTGCCTGGCGCGCCGCGGTGCGCGCCCGTGCTGCCAACGCAGCCTTCTGGACGATCTGGCGTCCTTCGGACGGGTGCTCCTCCAGCCATTCCGCGAGCTTCTCGTTGGTGGCCCGCTCGACCAGGGACCGCATCGACACGTTGCCCAGCTTGGCCTTGGTCTGACCCTCGAACTGGGCCTCGGTGAGACGAACAGACAAGATGGCGGTCAGGCCCTCGCGGATGTCCTCCCCCAAGAAGTTGTCGTCCTTGTCCTTGAGCATGAGCTTCGCCCGGGCATACTTGTTCACCACATTGGTCAGGGCCTTCTTGAACCCCTCCTCGTGCATCCCGCCCTCGACGGTGGCGATGCCGTTCGCGAACGAGTGGAGGCTCTCGTGGTACCCAGTGTTCCACTGGAAGGCGACCTCCATCTCCTGGGTGCCGTCGGTCGAGCTGTCTGCCTGGCCGAGGGAGCCCACCCGCTTGAACAGAGCCTCCTTGGAGGCATTCAGGTGCCGCACATAGTCGACGATGCCCCCGTTGTACTGGTAGCGCACCTGTTGGGCGTGTCCCGGGCGCTCGTCCGAGAAGCGGATGTCGAGGCCTCGATTCAAGAACGCCATCACTTGGAGGCGCTCGATCACGGTCTGGGCCCGGAAGTCGACCTCCTCGAAGATCGTCGGGTCTGGCCAGAACGTGACGGCGGTACCCCGCGGGTGCGTGCGTGGCGCCGGGCCCACCTCCTCCAGCTTTCCCTGGGGCTGGCCGCCCTTGGCGAACTCCATCCGGTGGCGCCGCCCGTCGAGGTCCACCTCCAGCACCAGACGAGAGGACAGGGCGTTCACCACCGACACCCCCACCCCGTGGAGGCCCCCGGACACCTTGTAGGCGCCCCCGCCAAACTTGCCGCCCGCGTGCAACATCGTCAGGACCACCTCGGCGGTCGAGCGGTCCTTGTACTGGTGGTGGCGGTCGACCGGGATGCCCCGGCCGTCGTCCACGACCCGGCACCCTCCGTCGGCCAGCAGGGTGACGTCGATGCGGGTGCACCACCCAGCCATGGCCTCGTCGACAGAGTTGTCCACCACCTCCCAGACGAGGTGGTGGAGCCCGCTGGGCCCAGTCGAGCCTATGTACATGCCTGGGCGCTTGCGGACCGGGGCGAGGCCCTCCAGGACGACGATGTCCCGGCCGGTGTAGGACTCCGAGTCCGACTCGCTCGGGCGATTCTCGGGCAGAGCCAAGCGGCTACCTTTCCACAGCTTCCCCAGGGCCCGGGCCCCGAACATGCCGACGTGCGGCCGGGCTCGCCGAAGCGCTGATTCGGATACGTTTGCGGGCCTGGTCGGCTACCAGGCGACAGGGACCATCTTACCAGAGGGGTGTAGCGCGGCCGTGACACCGGGCCAGGTGTGCGGACCTACGAGGACCCAAGGGCTCCCGGTCCTACACGGACCTCTATCCGCCCAGCTACCTGCTCACCGGCAGCCTCGGTGAGACGGGCCAGCAGCTCGGGGCCGAGCCAGCGGACCTCTGTGGCCCAGCTCGGGTGGTCGACGACCACGACCAGGGCCCCGTCGCGTATCGACAAAGGCCGTGCGTGAGCGGCCAGGGCCGCGCCGACCAGGTCATCCCAGCTGGCGAACACGACACGGAGCACCTCGGCCGAAGGCGCTCCGAGTGACTGGCTGAGCCGGTCGAGCGACCTCGAAAGGGGGGCTGGGTCCTTCTCGGCGGGAGGCTGCCGCAACGGCTTCCAGCTCATGTGCCCGGTCCTGCGCCAGGGGCGCGGCGGCGGGCAACAGGGCGCGGCGGGCTGTGAGCGCCGAGCCCATTACTCAACACGAGCGCGCCACGCTGATCTGTCGGGCCTGGCGAGGCTCGGGGAGGACCGACGCGGCTTCGACTCGCATCACCGCAGCTGGCTGGGCCCCCGGCGGCAATGCCCCCACTGTCGTCAGCACGGCCTGGCCGTCCGGCAACAACCGCATCAGCTCCGCCGACCTGGCGTCGTCCAGCTCGGAGAACACGTCGTCCAACAACAGGACAGGGGCGTCGCCGTTGTCTTCGATCGCAAGGGCGTGCGCGGCGAGACGCAGGGCTAGGGCCAGCGAGCGTTGCTCGCCCTGGGAAGCGTGAGTGCGCGCCGGAAGGGGTACTCGCTCTCCCCCGCCAGCCTCTCTGCCACCGTTCTCTCTGCCACCGCCTCTGGTCAGGGTCAACTCGAGCTCGTCACGCTGGGGGCCCACGGTCGTGATCCCCCGCCGCAGGTCCTCGCCCCGGCTGGCCGCCAGCGCCTCGGCGAGCTCCCCGGTCCACGACGCTCTGTAGAGCAGGGCGGGGTGCTCGCTCTCCCCCGCCAGCCTCGCGTAGCTGGCAGCCACAAGCGGCGCCAGCCGGCTCACCAACGACCTACGGTGCTCCACCAACTGATCACCCACCCGGGCCAGCTGCGAATCCCACACATCCAACGTAGCCAGGATGCTTGCTGTCGAACGGCCACCAGCTTGCCTCAACAGCACATTGCGCTGGCGCAGAATATGCTCGGCATCACCCCGCAGGCGCTCGATGCTGGGCCGTAGGCTCACCAACGTCTCGTCCAGGTAGTGGCGACGCCCTGCAGGCCCACCTTTGACCAGGCTCAGGTCGTCCGGCGAAAACACGCTCACCTTCAATACCCCAGCAAGCTCACTAAACCGTCTCAGGGGCCGCCGATTTACTTGCAGCCTCTCCCGTCCCCTAATATTCAGCTCGGCCTCCACCAGTGCGGCCCGGCCCTCTCGAACCACCTCGGCCCGCAAGACCGCGCGCTCAGCCCCCCTCCGGATCAATGCCTCCCGCGGAGCCCCTCGAAACGACCTTGCTGTCGCAATATAGCCAAGCGCCTCCAACAAATTGGTCTTTCCCTGACCGTTTCCTCCCTCGATCACGGTCAGCCCGGTTGGGGCTGGGACAAGCTCGGCTGCCGCGTAGTTCCGAAAGTCCCTGAGCCACAGGTGATCGACCCGCACGCTTGGATCACGCTCAGACGGAGCGCGGAGCGAGAAGGTACCGGTACGGGTCGTTCGTACTTGCATGGACCATCACTGGCTTGCTCGGCCCCTCTATCTCTATCAGCACCTCGTCGCCACACACACCATCGACTCCATCGATCAGATACGCCGGATTGAACTGCATCGTCATCTCCTCCCCGTCGTACTTTGCGTCCACGTCCTCGCTGGCATGTCCGCGCTCCTGGTCTGTCGCCATCAGCTGGATCTGGTCTGGTTCCAGGGACACGTGCAACCACGAGGTCGCGTCACGCGCCAGCAGCCGCACCCTACGAATAGCTTCCAACAGTGGTTCCTTACCCACGGAGAGTTGGTTTGGAAAGCTCTGGCTGAACAACCGCGCGACGTTGGGGAAGTCACGCAACAACGTGGTCGTAAGGGTTACATCTCCGACATGGAACGTGGCATAGTACTCGCCCACACTGAACGACAGCTCCCGCTCTGTCGAGTCACCTGCAATCTTGCAGGCTGGCCCGCTTGTTGCCGAGGCAAGCCTCTGCAGCTCCACCAGGGCACGTGCGGGCACCGACACCTCTTGACCCTGCGCGAGAACGGTCCGACCCAACAGGGTCCTCTCGGCGAGCCGGTAAGAGTCCGTGGCCACCATCCTCAGACCTTGCGGTTGTGCCGCAAGCAGGACTCCGTTCAGGGTCGGCCGGGCCTCGTCCGTAGAAGCAGCTCTGACAACTTGGTGCAGAGCCTCGGCGAAGTCACTAGTTCCCAGATCGACCGGCGTGCCCTCTGAGGCAGGCATGCGCGGGAAATCAAGCTCGGGCAGCAGTCGCACGCCGAACTGTGAACGGCCAGCGCTTATATGGGCCTCTTCGTCGTCATTCTCCACCACCACTGCACCAGGCTCCAGCGCTCTCACAATATCGCCCGTCAGCCGGGAGGGTAGGAGGCACGCCCCATCCTCCGAGCCAGCCACGACGATCTCCACACGAATTGTCAGGTCACCGTCATTGCTCGTCAGCTGGAGGTCGTCCCCACTGAGCGACAGGTGAACAGCACCTATCGTCGACCCACGCCCCGCCGAGACCACAGCTGCGCGCCCTGTTGCCGACAGTGCTTCGACAAGGGTGTCACGCTCGCAGCGCAGCTTCATCGCTCAGCTTCGTCGTTGTCATGAGAGGTATCTCTTCCTGATAGTAGGTAGTAGTGCTGTGGATTGGGGATAAGGTGGACATCGCCGCAGGCAGCGGGTGCCGCAGGACTCCGCTTGGCTGTCCCCAGGCGCCACAGGGAGAGCCGACCAAAGCTAGCCCAGGTGGGGATCGGGGACTCGGTTGTCCACAGATTGGACCGGTTGTCCACAGTATAGTCCACAGGTGATCGGGGACGACCGGGCAGCACGCACCTGGAGGCGAGGTAGGCAGGGGGCGCCTGGAGGTTCACCGCGCGCCTTTGATGAGCAGGATGAGAGCGGTGACCTGGTCGTATATTTGGCGGCGTTCCCTCATCAGGGTGGAGATCTTCTCGACTGCGTGGATGACGGTCGTATGGTCGCGTCCTCCGAACTCACGGGCGATGGCAGGGTAGCTGAAGTCGGTGAGGTCACGGAATACGTACATGCTGATCTGGCGAGCGATCACGAGGGGCCGCCGTCTACTGGTGCCGCATAGTTCGTCGATGCTGAACCCGAAGGTGTCGGAGGTGGCCTGCAAGATGGCCAACGGGGTGATACGGCGGGGCCGGTCGGCCGATAGGATGTCAGCAAGGATCTCCTCGGCGAGGCCACGGGTAAGGGACTGCTTGTTGAGGCTGGCATAGGCGGTGACCCTGATCAGGGCCCCTTCGAGCTCGCGGATATTGTCCCGGACATGGGCGGCGATCAGGTCGAGGACCTCGGGGGGGACGGGGAGGTTGTCTATCTCGGCCTTTTTGCGAAGGATAGCGAGGCGGGTCTCGAGGTCGGGAGGTTGGATGTCTGTTATGAGACCAGACAAGAATCGACTCCGGAGTCGAACCTCCAGCGTGGCGATCGACTTTGGGGGTCTATCGGACGTGATCACGATCTGCTTGGATGCTCCGTAGAGCGAGTTGAAGGTGTGGAAAAACTCTTCTTGGAGGCCCTCGCGACCCTCCATGAACTGGATGTCGTCGATCAAGAGGACATCGCAGTCCCTATAACGGCGCTTGAAGGCCATCGTGGTATTGGTCCTGATCGCGTCGATGAACTCGTTCAGGAAGGTCTCAGTGGAGACGTAGCGAACGTGGCGGCCAGGATAGTTCTCATGGACATAGTTGCCGATTGCCTGTAGCAGGTGGGTCTTGCCCAGGCCGGCACACCCATGGATGAAAAGGGGGTTATATGAGCGGGCCGGCGTCTCAGCTACGGACTGGGCAGCGGCCTGGGCGAAACGATTCGAAGATCCAGTGACAAAGGCATCGAAGGTGTATCGAGGGTTGAAGGTCTCCTCAGCTTCCTGGTTCGGGGAAGTCGATGGGCGTGGACGAGCCCTTGTTCGATTGTGGACGTCTGGAGGATCGGGCTTTCCGGAGACGTCAGTCGCGGGATTGGTGGGGTCGCCTGTTCCCATCGCCGGCGAGTCGATGTCCTCGGAGACGGGCCGGGTACGAACGATGATTCGCAGGTCCTTGACCGGGGCAGGCGTCGGAGAGGCGCTGCGATCACCGTTGGTGCATGTGCCGGCATCGGGGGCCAGGGTGGTTGTGACTACTGCCTGCAGCAGGTCGAGGTGGCGGCCCTCGAGACGTTCCTTGGCGAGATGACTGGGCACGGCGAGGATCAAGGTCGAGCCCTCGAGGGCAACCGGCTCGATCACGTCGAACCAGGCGCGCCAAGTCGCTTCGGACAGTTGTGTCCGAAGAACGGCCGAACAGAGCGACCAGAGCCCTTGTACGTCTTCGTCCAACTCTCCCACCTCTCCGATAACACCTTGTCCACAACTTTGTCCACAACTGTGGACAGGGCGTTGGCCGTCGAAGGGTAGCATCCCTTGAACGGGGTTGGCTCAGCCCCCCGGGGTCCCCAGAGGGCCCGGAGCCGCCCGGAGGAGGAGAGTCGTGAAGCGCACCTTTCAGCCGAACAACCGCAAGAGAGCCCGGAACCACGGCTTCCGTCACCGCATGTCGACGAGAGCGGGGCGGGCTATCGTGCGGTCCCGGCGGCTCAAGGGTCGTCACCGACTGTCGGCGTGAGGCCGGTGCTCGGCGCAGGCGTGCGCGTAGGCCGCATCTCTGACCGGACGACCTTCGATGCCCTGCGACGATGTTCACAACGCTCACGAAGCGGGCCGATCACGGTATCGTGGGTCGAAGGTGGATCGTCGCCTTGGCCGCGAGTCGCCTACGCAATAGGCCGCCGGGTCGGCGGTGCCGTGGTGCGCAACCAGATCCGACGGCGGTTGAGGGGGATCTTCGCGGAGGCGGCGCCCACGCTTCCAGCTGGCTCTTACCTGGTGAGTGTGACCCCGCAGGCAGGGAGATCGTCGTTCGTGGACTTGAGGACCTACGTGTACCAAGCAGTCGAAGCTCTGAGCAAGCAAGGTGCGCGGTGAGCGCGGCCCCCGCGGTGAGCGCGGCCCCCGCGGCCCCCGCACCGATCTGGGCCCACTCCGGCTTGCCGGCCCTCGCCGACGCCGGAGCGTCGCACCGGCGACTCGGCGCCACCAGGTTGTTGCTCGGGGCCTTGCGCCTGTACCAGCTGGCGCATCAGGGCAGGCTCCCCTGCTGTAGGTTCGTGCCCACCTGCTCGGCGTATGCGGTGGAGGCCATCGAGGTGCACGGCTTGGCGCGCGGGAGCTGTCTGGCGATCGTCAGGCTCTCGAAGTGTCGTCCCTGGGGCGGTCATGGAGTCGACCCCGTGCCTCCCCGAGGGGGGCTCTCGTGCTGAAGGCGATCGGCAACCTGTTCCACCCGCTGTACCACGCGCTCGCGTACCTGTTGGTGTTCTGGTACGGGCTGGTGCCGAACTACGCGGTTGCGATTGCCCTGTTCACCATCACCGTGATGGTCGTCCTGGCCCCGTTGACCGTCAAGAGCACACGTTCGATGCTGGCGATGCAGCGCCTTCAGCCCGAGGTGAACGCGCTCAAGGCAAAGCACAAGAACGACAAGATGGCGATGCAGACCGAGATGAGCGCGCTCTTCAAGGCCAACGGGGTCAACCCGGCGGGGGGTTGCCTGCCGATGCTCATTCAGCTGCCGGTCTTCTGGGTCCTGTACCGCATCATCGAGGGCCTGACCAAGACCGTGAAAGTGCACGGCGTCAGCCACGTCGTGCCGCAGTACATCTCGCATACCAGTCTGCTATACAAACACCTGATCGCTGCTCATGGCAGCATGGTCTCGTTTGGCATGAACCTGGCCAAGGCGGCCACTGGGTCCCACGGGAGCCTCTTGGCGGCCTTGCCGTTCTACGGGCTCCTGGTCGTCTGCATCGGGCTGCAGTTCGTGCAGATGCGCCAGCTCAGCTCTCGCACCCCGAAGCAGACGGGTGCCGCAGCCCAAACCCAAGCAGTGATGAAGTTCATGCCACTCATCTTCGGGTTCATCTACTTGGCCATCCCAGCGGGCGTCAACGTGTATTTCCTGGTGTCCAGCCTGTTCCGCATCGGCCAGCAGGAGCTGATGTACCGCTATGATCCCCAGGTCAAGGGCCACGCGGATGCGGTGAAGCAAGCAAACAAGGCGGGCGAGCGGGGTGTGGTGACACGTGGCGCGGCAGACCCGTCGTCGGACAGCCCCAAGCCCGCGGGGATCCTCGCTGCCCTGCGTGCAGCCAGGGACGACTTGGTGTCCAACGCCACGGCAAACGGTGCAAGCGCGCGAGGCACGACCAAGCGGGCGGCACCCCCGAGGCCCGCAACGTGGACGAGGTCGACAGCCCCCGCGGCCGCCAGTCCTCGGGACAATGGCCATGCTCGGGCAAGCAAGACGACTGCCTCGAACGGTGCTCGTCCCCCGAAGACTGAGGCTCCCCCGAAGGCAACCCAGGCACAGACGAGAAAGCCAGCTGGTGGAGCGAAAGCCACCCCGGGCCCAGCCCGAGCCAAGTCGGCACGACCGGCCGCCACTGGCGCGCGGAGCGGAAATGCAGCCACCGGACCAGGTTCACAGACTGAGGGTTCACAGACTAGGAGAGATGCTGAAAAGTTATCTAAGGGATCTAGTAACGGGACGGCTTCTCGGGCGTCGGGCGCGGCGTCCAAGGGCGCGGCGTCCAAGGGCGCGGCGAACGGGAAGTCTGCACTCCCTGACGGGAGCTGGGCGCGGCGTCCGCGCGAAACCGCCTCCGTAGCGGCTGGCTCCGGGGGGAAGGGTCCTCGCGTGGCGCCAGGGTCCCCGACCAGCGCGGCCAAGGCGGCCAAGCCCAGGAGTGGGGCCCAGCCCTCACCGAACCGCTCGCGAGCCAAGCGACCCAGGCGAGCACGCTAGTGCAGCGCTCGGCTCGGCAGCACTAAGTACCCCAGGAGAGATCCCCTGATCAATCAGGCAAAGGAGAGACCAAACGTGGACTGGGTGGAGGCGACAGGACGCACAGTCCTAGACGCGACAAGGCAGGCATTGGCTCAACTCAGCGTGACCGAGGACGACGCCGAGGTCGTCGTGCTGAGCGAGCCGAAGCCGGGCCTGTTTGGCCGAGTTCGCAGCGAGGCAAGGGTGCGTGCGCGGGTGCGTCCGGCCAACGCAAAGCCACGAAAGGCCGGCGCCGGGGGTCATCGCGAGCAGCGTCCTCGAGCTGTCGCCACTCGGGAGGCCAAGGCGACGGTAGGCCAGCCCGGATTGGCGGAGAAGAACGAGCAGGACGTCAGCACAGGAGATTCGGACGATGAGACTATGGCAACCGGTGAGACTATGGCAACCGATGAGGCGGCAACCAATGAGATTACGGCAAAGGTGACGGCGAACCAGCGGAACGAGCGTGACGGTGGGGGATTCGGCGAGGATGTCTCGTTGACCGAGCAGGCGGAGGTTGCCAGAACCTTCCTGATCGGGGTGCTGGACCGATTTGGGTCCTCGGCAAGCGTGGGGGTCACAGAGGTAGACGATGGCGTCGCGGAGGTCGCCATCACCGGAGACGACCTGGCGTTGCTCGTGGGGGCCCGGGGTTCGACTGTGGACGCGCTTCAAGACCTGGCGCGGGTGGTTGTCCAGCGCCGAACGGGCGCACGTCACGGCCGCTTGCTTGTCGACGTCGCTGGCTACCGCCTGAGGCGGCGGGGCGCCCTTGAGGCGTTTGCACGCGAGCGAGCCGAGGAGGTGCTCAGGGACGGCGTGGAGCAGGCGCTCGAGCCCATGGGACCGGCCGACCGCAAGGTTGTGCATGACACGGTGAACAAGGTCGATGGCGTGGTCACTCACTCCGAGGGCGAGGAGCCCAGACGCCGAGTGGTCATCTCGCCGGCGAGCTGACGCGTCACTGGGCCCAGACGCGCGGGCACCTCTGGCGGGTAAGGGTTCTCGCGTGACGAACAGCCCTGATCTCATGGCCCGAGTGCACGAGGCACTCCTGGAGGCTCGCTGTCGGGGTCTGTTGGGGCCCGCGCCCATCGAGCTGCATGCGCGTCATGCGGAGGGCTTTGCCGAAGTGATTGGGGCCGAAGTGATTGGAGGAGCCTCGCCGGAGAGTCTGTTGGACCTGGGCTCCGGCGCTGGGGTGCCCGGCCTGTTCTTGGCGGTCATGTTTCCCCACACACGTGTGGTGCTCCTGGATTCCAACCTGCGTAAGACCAGCTTCCTTACGAAGACGGTCCTCGAGCTTGGGCTCTCGGATCGGGTCTGTGTGCTCCGAGGGCGAGCCGAGGACGTTGCAGCACAGGCAAGCTGGCGAGAGACGTTTGATGTCGTGGTGGCCAGGTCGTTCGGGCGGCCGGCAACGACTGCTGAATGCGGCGCCCCGTTTGTTCGTGCTGGTGGGAGCATGATTGTGTCTGATCCGCCCAAGCAGAGCGGGGGCACCTGTGAGGACGAACCGGCCGACCGGTCGGCAACGCCCGCAACCGCGACACCCCCCGCAACCGCGACACCCAGATGGTTGGAGGAGGGACTTGGGTTGCTTGGGTTGGTTCCCGAGCGCAGCGTCGTCAGCCGGGGGTTCTCCTTCCAGGTCCTCTCCAAGGTGGCCAGCTGCTCTGAGCGGTTCCCCCGACGAACGGGGCTGGCTGGGCAGCGCCCGATCTTCTGAAGGCATGAGCAGGCCTGAGCGGGCCCGCGCCGCGGAACTCCGTGTTGGTTTCACGTGGAACCAACACGGCCTTGGCTCGCAGCAGCACGCGGTCCCGGAGCAGAACTCTCGACACGGCCGAAGGTCAAATGTTTCACGTGGAACATGAGGCTTCTTGACCTGGATGCTCTGGGCGACAAAGATGGTGACGTGCCTGTCATCCCACACCCCGTCGATGGTCGGACCGACCAAGGCGCGGTCCCCTACCAAGCGCGGACGCGCTCTCGAAGCGATGTTGTCCTGAGAACAATGGCCCCGAGCTCCGACGGCGTCCCAGACGGAACCATGAGCGAGGCTCCGTCAAGCACGGCGAGGACCATCGCGGTGGCGAACCAGAAAGGTGGAGTTGGCAAGACCACCACAGCCGTCAACCTTGGGGCCGCCCTGGCCGAGATGGGCTACAGGGTCTTGGTGGTGGATCTCGACCCACAGGGCAACGCCACCACCGGGGTGGGTGTGAACAGCCGCAACTTGGAGCTCTCGATCTATGACGTCCTGATGCGCGACCTGCCTCTCGAGGACTGCATCGAACCGACCAGCGTGCGTAACCTCTTCGTGGCCCCTTCTAGCGTCGACCTGGCAGGCGCCGAGATCGAGTTGGTTCCACAGTTCAGCCGGGAGCTCAAGCTACGACGAGCACTGGTGTCAGCTCGGGAGGAGTATGACTTCGTGTTCGTCGACTGCCCCCCCTCGCTCGGCCTGATTACGGTAAACGCCCTGGCAGCGGCAGACGAGGTGCTGGTGCCGATCCAGTGCGAGTACTACGCGTTGGAGGGCCTCGGGCAACTCCTGAACAACGTGCAACTGGTCAAATCGAAGCTCAATCCCGGCCTCGCGGTGAGCACCATCGTGCTCACCATGTACGACGCCCGCACCAACCTGGCGGGCGAGGTGGCGGACGAGGTCCGTAAGCACTTCGGAGCACGTGTCTGCCGAAGCATCGTGCCGCGAACTGTTCGGATCTCCGAGGCACCCTCGTTTGGCCAGCCCATCACCGTCTTCGATCCCGGGTCGCGCGGTTCGATCGCTTACCGGGACCTTGCCAAGGAGGTGAGCGCGGATGCGGCGAGGAGGGTTGGGTAAGGGACTTGGGGCACTGATCCCTACTGAGGGTGTGGCCGATAGGGAGGCAGTGTTTCGCAGTGTGCCAATCAGTTGCATACGGCCGAACCCTTATCAACCTCGGTCAAACCTGGACGAAGAGACCTTGGCTGGCCTTGCCGCCTCGATCTCCACCCTTGGGGTGCTCCAACCAGTGCTGGTGCGTCCCGTCGGCGACGACCAGTTCGAGCTGATCGCAGGGGAGCGGCGGTGGCGGGCGGCCAGGCGGGCGGGCCTCCAGCTGATCCCGGCCCTCGTGCAGGTGGCAGATGACGTCTCGACTCTCGAGCAGGCCCTGGTAGAGAACCTGCACCGTGAAGATCTGAGCGGGCTGGAGGAGGCGGCCGCGTACCAGCAGCTGATCGAGGATTTTGGCGTGACACATGAGGAGCTCGCGCGACGGGTGGGGAAGAGCCGGACCACAGTGACCAACACATTGCGGCTCCTTCAGCTGCCTCCGCTGGTGCAGAGGCTGATTGCGGAACGTTCGCTGAGCCCAGGTCACGCGCGCGCCCTGCTCGGGACCCCAGACAGAGCCTTTCAAGAGAGCCTTGCTCGACGAGCTGTGACTGAGAACCTGTCTGTGCGCGCGGTCGAGGATGCGGTTCGCATGAGAAACGAAGGGCCCATTGCCAGTCCGGGCAGGCGGGCCCGTCCTAGGAGTGGGCAGGTCCGCCCCGCGCCAGTGCTCGAGCTGGAGGAGCTGCTGGCCGCGCGCTTGGATACGCGCGTGAAGGTGGAGCTGGGGTTGGGCAAGGGCCGGGTCGTGATCGACTTTGCCACCGTCGAGGACCTGGAACGCATCTATCGAGCGATGGTAGATGGGCCGCCCGAAGCAGGCTTGGAGCGCGCCGCACCTAAGGAGGACAGCTCAGCCGCCACCTGAGGACCGCCCGGACCGCCCAGGTTGCCTTTGAACAGCACTACTGCCGCGGCGCAGCACCAGTCCACAATCTAATCCACAGGTTGTGGATTAGGCAGATACGCCGGCAAATATATGTACGATCCGAGCTCATTCCCAAGTGGCAGAGACCCAGTCGGACAACGCGGCGACAAGCGCCGCCCCCAGCTCGCCTGCGCGTTCCACCACGAGAGAAGGAGGCGCCAGCTCGCAAACTACGGCTGGCATCTTGGAATGGCGCAGCTCAGGGATGGCCATCCCAATCGTGGAGACGGTGTTTGGCGGGGGTAAAAGGCCTCCAATGCGCTCACGGCAAAGCTCGGCCAGGTGGTGCCCACCTGCAGATTCATAGCGGTATCCGCGGTAGTACGCAACACGACACACGGCAAGGGAAGGGTCGAGGTGGATTCCCACGTATACGTCGGCCCCGAACGCATTTGCATCCTTCGCCAAGATCGTTCCGTCGGGATGCAATAGGGGAGTGACCTCTGCGCCGACAGCACTCAGGGCGTGCCGCAAGGCTTGTACCGCCGCGCCCAGCCCCCCCTGGTGCCCGATCGCAATCCGTCGCCCAAACAGCGTTCGCGGGCCTTGGCGCAGCAACTGCCGCTCTCTCACGCTGCCAACCAGGGAGCCCTCGGATCGCTTTGACCGTAGCCGGTGGAGCTCTGCCAACGTTGCCTGACCGCAGATGCCGTCGGCTGCGACGGCAACGTTGCGTTGGAACTCGATAAGGGCACGCGCAGTGAGCACGCCGAATATGCCGTCGATCCTTCCGGCATCGAAGCCCAGCGTGCCGAGTTGGCGCTGCAGCTCGGCCACGTCGTCGCCCTGCATCATGGGGGCTCGCAGGTACAAGAGGCGGTCCCCGGGGAAATAGCCAGCTTCGACCAGCGCGGTCCAGGTCTGGGGCCCGCACACGCCGTCCACCCTCAGCCCCCGGCGATCCTGGAACGCCCTCACTGCCGTAGCAGTCTGGTGGTCCAACTTGCCCGAGAAGGGCGGCTGGAGCAGGGACTGGCGTGCGAGCCTCCTCTGGAGGTCTGTCGCACCCTCGGGCGTGGTGAGCGCCTCCAGGTTTTGACCCCCCGATCCGGGAGGGCCCAGCACGCCGTCCCCCGACACGGTCCGGCCTATGGACAGGTCCCCGGACCGCACCGGGCGCTCAGAGGGCCCTACAGGAAGGCGGACAGCTCCTGCAGGTACTGGCCCTTGGTCTTGGCCCCGATGAGGCGGAGCTTGGGTTCGCCGTCCTTGAACAGGATCAACGTTGGGATGCTCATCACCTCGAAGCGTCGGGAGATCTCCAGGTTGTCGTCGACGTTGACCTTCGCCACCTTGAGGGCCCCCGCCTTCTCGGCGGCGATCTCCTCCAGGATGGGCGCGATCATCTTGCAGGGGCCACACCACTCTGCCCAGAAGTCTACGAGAACGGGTTGGTCTGACAACTTGACCACTTCATCGAAGCTCGTGTCGGAGAGCGTTGTTACGTCAGCCACTGCTCATCTCCTCCTCAGGGCTCGGCCACTTGGTCCGAGCGGGTCCCCCATTCCAACAACTCAGGCGAACGGGCCATTCCACGAGGGGACCCGACCGCAGCCCGCCGACCGGGTCGTGCCCGCATACCGGTCGTGGCTACGCATCGTCCTGCGCCTCCAGCCAGCGCTCAGCGTCGATCGCTGCCATGCAGCCCGAACCGGCTGCGGTTACCGCTTGACGGTAGACGTGGTCCTGCACGTCGCCACACGCGAACACGCCGTCCACGCTCGTGAGGCTGCCGTCGTGGGTGACGAGGTAGCCAGCCGGGTCCAAGTCGAGCTGGCCTTTGACCAGGGCGGTGTTGGGGGCGTGGCCGATGGCGACGAACACCCCGCTCACCTCCAGTGTCGAGGCCTCGCCGGTCACCGTGTCGGTCAGGGCGAGGCCGGTCACCGAGGTCTCACCCAGGACTTCGGCCACCACCTTGTCCCACAAGAAGCTGACGTGCTCGTTGCGAAAGGCCCGGTCCTGCATGATCTTGGAGGCGCGCAGCTCCTTGCGCCTGTGGACGACCGTCACTCGGGTGGCGAACTTGGTCAGGAAGGTCGCCTCCTCGAGCGCCGAGTCCCCGCCCCCGACGACGGCGATCTCCTGGCCCCCGAAGAAGAAGCCGTCGCAAGTGGCGCACGTGGAGACGCCGTGAGCAAACAGGCGTTCCTCTCCCGGAACGCCGAGCAGGAGGGAACGGGCGCCGGTCGCCACGATCAAGGATCGCGCAAGGTAGCTCGGCTCGGGCGAGTCGGGGTCGCCCACCCACACCCGGAAAGGCCGCTGGCCCAGGTCCAGCCTGGACACCTTGTCTGTGATGTACTCAGCCCCGAAACGGGCCGCCTGCGCCCGCATGACCCCCATCAGGTCGGGCCCGAGTATCCCGTCCACGAAGCCGGGGTAGTTCTCCACGTCGGTGGTCAGCATCAGCTGGCCGCCGGGCTGGTCGCTCGTCGAGGAGATCTCTCCTTCGATCACCAAAGGGGCCAGGTTGGCCCGCGCTGTGTAGATCGCCGCGGTCAGGCCCGCAGGCCCCGACCCGAGGATCGCTACGTCCCGAACGTCGGTCCCGGTCATAGGCTCAGCCCCCTTTGCTTGGCTTGGCACGCTTGAGCGAAGACAAGAACAGGCCGCCGAGCACAAAGATTCCGCCCACAATCAGGTAGCTGGCCCACTCCTGGCCACTGAAGAGGTACACGTTGAGCACCCGAACGGTGCCAACGGCCATGAGGACCAACAACATGAGGCCCACTGTGGCGACGATGACCCCGAAGACCACTGCCCTGGCGACCGTCTCCAGCGGCCGCAGCGCCTTCGAGCGGACCTTGTCTGCGACGCCCTCCACGACGCCGGCAACCTTGGCGGGCCACTCGTCCATAGGCCCAGTGGCGTCAGGCCCAGGGATGGTCATGCCCGTCAGGCTAGCTGACAGAGGCCTCTTGGAGGAATTGTGCTCCGTGCTGCGTCACCCGCCGCGCCCACTCAGGCGCTGGCCGGTGGCGGTAGCTGGAAGGTTATGCCGATCGAGCCCGGCCCCGAGTGCGTGCCCACCACCGGCCCGAGGTTCCCGAGGACCACCGCGTCACGCGGCACCACCTCGTCGACCATGCCCAGGAACTCCTCCAGGTCGGGTGCGTCACCGTGGACTATCCCGACCTGGTCCAGGGGAGCATGGGCCTTCATCTTGTCGACGAGGTAGCGCAGCGAGCGTGCCCGGGTTCGCTGGCGCGAGTCGGCTTCCACGGCGCCGTCGACGATGGTGACGACCGGCTTGAACGACAGCAGGGACCCGAATGCAGCGGCGGCAGCGCCGATCCGGCCTCCCTTGCGCAGGTTCTCCAAGGTGGACATGGCGCCGTAGAACTTGGTCCTGCCTGCCATTTCCGAGACCTGCGCGGCGACGTCATCGAGGCCCTTGCCCATGCGGGCCAGGTTGGCGCCGGCGACAGCCATGAGCCCCTCGCCGAGGGTGATGCTTCGTGAGTCGACGACCCTGACCGCAATGTCGTCGGATACCGCATCGGCGGCCGCTCGCGCGGCCTCGATGGTGGCCGACAGGGCTCCCGAGAGGTTTATGCAGACCACGCCCTCGGCCCCCCCAGCAGCGGCCTTCTCGAATGCTTCACGAAACGCACCCGAAGAAGGAGCAGCGGTCTCGGGGAGCTTGGGGCTCTTGCCGCAGCGGGCCCAGAACTCCGTAGGTGACAGGTCGACCCCGTCGACCAGCTCCTCGTCGCCGAAGCGGATGGTCAGTGGCACGACGAGGATGCCCAGCTCGCTGGCAAGCTCGGCGGGTAGGTCCGAAGCGCTGTCTGTGACGACCGTGATGCTCATGAGCCCCCTTTCACCCGGTGTGAGTGGCGGGTGATGTCACCCGCGCACGTTGGACCGACGGGAGCACCGAAGGGTTTCCGGTGGCGCGGCACTCGGCGGCAGTCAGTGCAGGCTCAGCCGCGAGGCTAGGGCGGTCCCCGCTGTGAACGCGGCGATGCCGCTTGCCACCGACACCACGACTCGGATCACCAGGCCGGCGCCATGGTCGCTGCCCACGTGGCCAGACACCTCGTAGACGATGGCCCCCATGATCGCGCTTAGCACGCATACCCGAAGCAGTGCCCGTGCCAGTCCAAGGGAGGCGGTGGTGGGGAGGCGTCCGCCTTGGGCGACGAATCCCAGCTTGGCTGTACCGGTCGGCCCGGGGACGCCGCTGGCCAGGCGGTGGCGCAGGCCGGCCCAGCCGACCACGGCGGTCACGGTGTACGAGGCAGAGAGGGCGAAGGCCAACCCCCTGACCCCGAGGAACGGCTGGAGCAGGAAGGCGAGGGCCACGTTCAGGCCGGTTTCCAGCAGGTAGTAGGCGAAGACCGTCCGAGTGTCCTGCATTGCCTGGAAGGCCGAGCCCACGAACAGCCACGCACAGAACCCGGGGAGCCCCACTGCGAGGCCAACCAGCGCCGAGGCGGTCTGGCTCGCGCCCGACAGGTTGCCAACGCCGTGGGCGAGCACCAGCGCAGCAATGGGGACCGACAGGACCAGATACCCGACTGCGGGTGGGACCACGGCGACGACGAGGGCTCGCATGGCTGCCACGGACCTGCGCCAGAACGCCTCCAGGTCCCCTCGGGCCCAATATTGAGCGAGCTCGGGCTGGGCGGCGCTCATTATCGACACGCCGACGATGCCCACTGGGAGCATGAAGAAGGTGTAGCCGTAGGTGTATGCGGTGACGCCCCCGTTCCTTTGGCTCACGTACGCGAGGTGCAGCACGATGAAATACACGATCTGGGTTGCGAGCGCGGAGCCAAAGGTCCAGCCAGCCAGCTTCAGCACCTGGGCCACGGCGGGGTTCCGAGGTTCCCAGTGCCATCGCAGCGCGGAGCCACCCTGGCGCCGCCGGTCGCTCCACGAGGGGGAGTAGCCGTCTGCCAGCCGACCCAAACGCGCCAGGCGCTCCCAGCTGTCGGCGGTGTTAGCCCTACGCCACTGCGGGTCGACCTCAGGTTGGCGAGCGAGGGTGGAGACCACGTCGACACGCGCCTGGCCGAGTCGAGGGGCAGCGGCGCGCAGGCTCGGGACCAGGAGTAGCGCCTGGACAAGGATCCCTCCCGTGGTGCCAATCCCGAGGAGGAGGAGGAAGCCCGGGTGGTGGGTGAAGGTCGACAGGCTCGGGTGGGGGTAAAGCGCGTGGACGGCGAGGAGGATGGCTATGACCGCCAAGTTGTTGGCGATGGGGACGAATGTCGGGGGAGCGAACCGGCGTCGCGCATTCAAGACCGCCGTAGCCAGGCCGATCAGTGCGTAGAAGGCGACCTGTGGGGCGAACAGGCGCAAGAGGAGGGTTGCCCCATGGCGCTCGACAACCTGGTTGGCTCCCGACGCGCCTCCCGTGTAGGCATAGATGACGAGGGGCGCCGCAAGGACGAGGATGAGCGTGGCGATGGTGAGCGCGACGGCCGCGAGGGTAAGGATCGCCGAGATGTCCTCCCATGCACGGCGCTCGTCCTGGCGGGCCAGGCGGTCCACGAAGACGGGGACCACGGTGCCGGCGATGACGCTGCCGATGAGCAGGTCGTAAACGATGTTGGGAGTGTTGTTGGCCAGGTTGAACGCGTCGGCGACGTTCTTCTCCCCGAGTGCGTAGCCCAGAGCCGCCAGCTTGGCGAAGCCAGTTATCCGCGAGAGCAGGGTCCCCGAGGCCATGCCGGCAGCGGCCCTGTTCAGCCTGGAGCTCGTGGTCCGGGCGGGCCCTGGCCCGTTGCCGGCCGGACGGCTCGCCTGGGCGTGATGCGCGCCGCCACGTCCTGTCATCTGCGGTGCGGGCAGGCTCGAGGGCCGGTCGGTCCTCACTCCGACGCCGGCGCGGTCGAGACCAGGCTTCGATTGCGATCTCGCCTGCCCCTCATCAGGCTGCGTCCCCACCAGCCGACCAGGACCAGCCCGGCGGCCACGGTGAGGCCGATCCCCACGGGGGAGAACGCGGACGAGCGCACTGCAAAGCGGCTCTCGGCGAGCACCAGATCCCCGTTCGGCGAGACCAATGAGACCTGTACGGGGAACTTCCCGGTGGCCCGCGCCTTGACTTGGAACTCGACGGTCTTGGCGTGCTGGGTTAGCGTGACGCTACGGGACGAGCCCTGGCTTCCGAACCCCAGCTTGTCGCTGCTGAGCTGGAGGAGGCCCTTGACCGGGTAGGCCACGTCCGAGGTGATCGTGACCGGCAGCTGCGCGCTTCGGGCTGTGAGGGTCACGGTGTCGGTCTGTAGCTTGACGCTGGCGAACTGGCGCTCGACGAGCTTGCTCAGCTGGTCAAGGTAGCCGTTGCGCTGGCTTGGCGATAGCTCGGACGACTCGGCGGCAAGGAGCAGGTTGCTCGTCGTGTCGAGAACGGGAGGGGGAGGGGCGCCGAGGGTCGAGGCGAACGCACTCAGTGCACGACGATGGGATCTGATAGCGCGCCCTGGGAGGCTGGGCGGAGCTGGAGCCACCGAGGCCAGTTGGCGTACCAGCACCCCGCCATAGGGCTCGACCACCGGCTCTGGGGTCTGCGCGAACAGCTGGTCAAGGGTCACTGCCTGGACGACGGGGCTGTCGGCCAGGCCAGCCAGGGCAACCCGCAGGAAACGTGGGTCAGGTTGCCAGCTCGTGGGTGTCTCCAGGACCACGCCCCGGCCGTAGGACGCATTCGGGGCGTCGAAGTAGATCATCGCAAGGTCCGCGAGGAGCTGGTGAGCGGCCAGGGTGGCGCCAGGGCCATCGGTCAGGTGGGAAGCCAGCCCCGGGTCTGAGGTGACGGCCTCGATCCGGTGTCCGTTGGGCCCGTGGGCTGGAGTGGCCGAGCTGGTGGGGCTTGCTAGGGCAAAGGGCTGGATTGGCGTTGTCTGGGGAGCGCTCTGCACGGGCAGCGGTGCGAGCTCGGAGCTCGAGAGCACCAGCCTGCTCACGGGCGACGGCAACTCAACGAGCTGGGTCAGCGCTGAGCGGTCGAGCGTTCCCTGGCCCAGCCAGGTGCCGGTGCCCGGGTGCACGTGCAGGGTGGAGGCCACGACCGCCTCGCCGGCGCTCAGCTGGGGGGCCAGCTCGGAGGACAGCCCGGCCCCGGTTAGAGCTGCAGCGCCGACCGGGGCGTAGGTGCTTTGCACCACCTGGTGGGAGGGCTCGGACGCCCAAGTGGCTAGGCGGCCGAGGGATCGCCCGTCGGCTGGTCGTTTGCTGGCGGACAGCGCGGACAGGGTGATCGGCGAGGGCGCCAGGGTGATCGGCACCTGAGGCGCCGCCGTGACCGCCCCGACCAGGGTGGCTATGCTCGCCGACGCTGCCGAAGAAAGGGTCGGCTCGGCCGCGGGCGACAGCACAGGCGGCGCGGTCACAGGAAGCGTCCATGCCAGCGCCAAGCGCCTGCTCCCGGGCCCAGGGTTGGTGAGGACCAGATGCGTCGTCAGCTCTGAGAGCACATGGGTCCCGCCAGCCGGCTCGAGGACAACCTGGACTGGGTATACGCCAGCACAGTTGGACGAGCACCCGGCCAGGTTCAAGACATTGGCAGGCTGCTTCGCGGCGCCCTTGCCCGAGGTCCCCCCAGCCGGGGCACCCCCAGCCGGGGCACCCCTTGCCAATCCCGGAGCCGTGACCTCGATTGGCAGCTCCACACCGCCGGGGTGGGCTGGGTCGTGTGCCAGTGAGCTGACTGGCAGCGGGCCGAAGGTCTGGAGCAGCGGAGTCGGGATCTGGTTGCACAGGGTCTCGGCAAAGTCCGAGCGGTTGTGGAGCTGGTCGAACACCTCCACGTACACAGCAAGCCCCGTGGGGGGCGCCCCTGAGGCCCCGGAGGGCGATAGGTCCAGGACGAACTGGCCACCAGGGTGCACCCAGGTCGTCTGACCGGACAGGACCAGCTGCGGTGACGAGGCCTTCGGCGTGTTCACCGGTTGGGTGGGGCAGCTGCTGGAGGTGACAGCCGAGGCCAGCCTGTACCCCCCTGCCACGCCGTGGCCTTGGCTTGGCCCCCCGAGGAGCGCTGCCAGGGGCAGCGCGCCCGCACACAGCGCGCCCGCACACAGCGCCACGGCAATGCGCCACCATCGCCTCATCGGGCCCTTCATCGGGCCCTTCATCGGGCGAGGCCGGCGGACAGCACCGACAGCGCGCCTGAGTCAGCTCGAAAGCCCAAGGCTTGGTACAACCTGAAGGCCCGGGAGTTGCCGGCCTGGGTGTTGACGTATGCGGCACCCACGCGCCAGCGGCGAAGCCAGTGAAGGCCGTCCAGGACCAGAGCTCCGCCGATGCCCACCCCTTGGCTGGCAGGGTGCACCGCCAGTCGCTGGACGAACCCGCGGCTGCCTGCACGCCCGACCACCAGGTAGCCCGCCACCGGGTGGCGCTGCGCGGACGCCACCCGGAAGCGGGTGTGTGGAGTGGCAGATATGGCCTCTAGGAGCCCGGCCTCGTCCAGCTGCCAGAAGGGGTCGAAGGCCAGATGGTCGACGCTCAGCACGCCGGCCTGGTCCTCGCTCCTGGCCCGGCGAAGCACGACGTTCCCGAGCGCGGGGACCGGGCGGAGGTGGCGGAGGTCGTGGACCAGCACCCGCAGGCGCTCTTCGACCTGGAAGCCGACACCCAAGAATGCTGCCTGGTCGAGTGGCGTGAGCGCAGAGGTGACCACGTGGCTGAAGCCGTCGGCAGCGAGCCGGTCCAAGCAGCACTGGACGAAGCCAGTCGAGGGTGTGGGGCCGCCAGCGCGCGGGCTCAGGTATGCGACATCGCGACGCCCCCGCCAGGGACCGGCCCGAGCCTCTTCGCCGCACCAGCGGATCACCTCGATGCCGGCAGTCCTGCCCACTGGGGGCATCCTACGACATCCGCCAGCGCGCCTGGTCCGCGCTCGGTCCGCGCTCGCTCCGGCGTAAGCTCGGCACGATGTCGGTGCTCCTCGTCACCCACGAGGACTGCGGGGCCCACGACCCCGGCGGCGGCCATCCCGAGCGCGCTGATCGCCTGAGGGCCGTGGAGATGGGGATCGCGCGGTCAGGGGTCGGCGAGGCCCTGATCCGCCAGCCCTCCCGTCCCGCTACCCGCGCCGAGCTGGAGCGGGTGCATTCGCCCTCACACCTGGACGCCGTCGAGGGCCACTGCCTCGGCGGTGGCGGGTACCTCGATTCAGACACCGGAGTCTGCGGTGCTTCGTGGAGCGCCGCGGTCGTGGCGGCGGGTGCGGGGCCCATGGCGGTCGAGCGCTTGGATCACGGCGAGGCTGAGGCGGCCTTCCTGGCGGTGAGGCCTCCCGGGCACCACGCCACAGGCGCCAAGTCGATGGGGTTCTGCCTCCTCAACAACGTCGCAGTGTGCGCGGCTGGGCTGGCGGACCGGGGGGAGCGGGTGGCGATCGTGGACTACGACGCCCACCATGGCAACGGGACCCAGGACGCCTTCTACGGCGACGCGCGGGTGTTGTACGTCTCGTTGCACCAGTGGCCCGCCTACCCGGGGACGGGACGCCTGGAGGAGGTGGGGACTGGTCCTGGGGAGGGGACGACGCTCAACCTGCCCCTGCCGGCGGGAACGACCGGTGAGGTCTACCGCGCGGCTCTGGACGAGGTGGTGGTGCCGAGCATCGAGGCGTTCGCGCCCAGTTGGATGATCCTTTCCGCAGGCTTCGACGCCCATCGGGCAGACCCTCTGACGAGCATGGGCCTCAGCGCGGCGGACTTCGCCGACCTGACAGCGAGCTTGGTGGCCCTGGTGCCCCCAGGTCGGCGCCTGGCGTTCCTCGAAGGGGGCTACGACCTCCAGGCCCTTGCGGACTCGGCAGGGGCGTGCGTCGCCGCCCTGGCTGGAGTGCGCTGGCACCCCGAGCCCCCTTCGGCAGGGGGCCCCCCAGCTCCTGTCGTGGACCTGGCCGCTCGGCGACTGGCGGCCACTGCCTGACCCGGCCCGTTTGGCTAGGGGCAGGCTCCTACACTGACCTCTGCGCCCGGGTAGCTCAGTGGTAGAGCAGCTCACTCGTAATGAGCAGGTCAGGGGTTCAATCCCCCTCTCGGGCTCGGGCAAAGTAGCTGGTGAGAGCCTGCGGCGTTCCTTTCGGCGACACGCCGTTGGGAGCGTGCGTCCCGGTTCCACCCAACAAGACACCCAACAATCGGGCAGGAGGGCACCTGGGTGTGCGGTCAGGTTGATCTCCGTGCCGCCTTACAGGTGTATCCAGGGGAAGCAGTCGCTCCTCGCCGGTTTAGTGTGAGTTGCTAGCAGGGGCATTCGTGCTGGTCAGCGGGGCATACAGGGCTTTTAGTGACGTTAGTGTCATTCAACGCGAAGTCGCCAGTGTGCCCGGGGGTCTTTCGGACTGTTGCCGACCCATTCGATGATGTTGGCGTCTCGGAGAGCGTTGAGCATGCGTAGGACGGAGGGTCGGGACAGGCGTGTGGCGCCGACGAGCTCGCCGGTGCTGGCTCGGCCTGCTTCCCGGATGGCGCGGACCAGGTCTCTGGAGCCCGGGGGAAGGCGTGCTTCGAGGACTCGATCGACCGGGGCGGCGAGGAGCGTGATTCGGACGCTGCCGGATGTCTGACGGTAAGCGGGATCGGAGAGCCCGGCGAGTCGCATCTCCTCGAACATGCGACGGATACCCTCGCCGAGTTCTTGGCCGAAGCTGAGATCGGCAGCCACCCGGGCGATGCGAGGGTTGCGTGCGAAACGGGTGACCTTGAGCGGGTCACGGGCGTCCGCGATGCCGGGGAAACGTCCGGGGCTCTCGATCTCGATCCGGTCGTCGAAGATTTCGACTCGGATGTGATCCCCGCTGATGCTGTAGGAGCGGTGGACGACCGCATTCACGAGGGCTTCGAGCCAGGCATCATGGGGGATCAGTCCGACCCGTTCAAAGCGTCCTGCGGCAGTCAGGGCTCGCCGGGTAGGGAGTCGATCGAAGATGGCTTGGCGAGCTTCGAGCAGCTGCTGAGGGATGGGACCGTCGGTGCGGATGTCGTCGAGTAGCTCTTGGCGTGACCCAGTCCCTCGTTCGCTGCCCCGGTAACGGAGGACCCGGACCGATGTTTCGGGGAGCCAGCGTTGCGGGTGGCGAGCGAACAGCAGCACGGAGGCAATGGTGAGGTCGCCTTTGTGGGTGAGCATCCCCCGGCGGCTAGCAGTCGCGTGGGATCAGGGTGGTGCACGGCTTTGGCGTAGGAACTAAGCAGGTCCTGGTCGAGATCGCCGGCCTCGGCGGTGGGCATCGGTGTGGTCTCGTAGGTGGACTGGCCCTTGTCGAAGGTGATGGCACCGGTGGTTTCCGTACACCAGTTCCGGTTGAATCCGTACACCGATTCTGGAGTTTTCGTACACCCAGCCGAACAGGAGGCCGCGTAGCGCTGGCGTGAGGTGGGGCATCGGCACCAA